>JAAWDI010000041.1 GCA_022793685.1 Oscillospiraceae bacterium | reverse complement strand
GTTCGAGCCCGATCCGGGTCGCCATTATGCTGCTATAGCTCAGTCGGTAGAGCGCATCCTTGGTAAGGATGAGGTCTCCAGTTCAAATCTGGATAGCAGCTCCAAAGAAACCCCGTAACCGCAATGGTTACGGGGTTTTGCTTTGTTCTGACATCTGTGCAAACATTTCTGAGAGCACAGACAAAAACCCAGACGAGGAAGAAAGCGGGCAGGACTTAACCCTGCCCGCTTTTTTAAGCGTATCGCGAATATCGGACTTGCCCTCCGTACCGCTTTGAAAACGGCGTAGCATGAGGGGTCAGTAACAGAATATCCACCCCCTTCATTCATGAAGGGACGCGGACTGGTATCCCGCGTCAATGGCCTCATTACAGGCACGCTCCATCTCCAAAGCCACCTGTTCAACGGATTTTCCTTGGTAGAATAACTCTTGCAAACGGAGGCGGTATGCCTCGCGTACGCTGTCCCAGTTGGGCTTTCCTTGGGTATAGTCGTTATTATTGGGCATATTGGCGATATATTTTTGAACAGGCGCAAGCTGTTCTGCGTATTTCTTCATCACGCGGCTGCTGGCCGGGATACTTCCGGCGCTGTAATCCAGCCAATCAGTGGAGTAGACAAAGGAAACGAAATCCTTGGCCGCCTGAAGGCGGGTCTCATCTCCATTGTCAAATACCCCAAAGCCGTAAAGGGAAGTGACGTTAAATCCGGCGCCGTCTTGAGAGGGGAAATTCACAAAGCCGCAATCCAAACCCGCACTGTCATAAAAGGTCTGCAAGGATACATTGACGCAGTAGATGGCAAGCTGATTGTTCATAAACAGGCTGTAATTATCCAGCATAACCAGCCGCTCCGGATGCGGCGGGAAGTAACCTTTCTCGTTGCTGTCCCGAATCCATTGCATGGCGGCCAGCATTTCCGGCGTATCTAGGTCAACGCGGCCGTCCGCCCCGAAAAAGGACCCGCCATGGCTGCGGAGATAGGTCATGGTATGGGACTCCGCATTGGTGTTTCCGGCAAACATCATCAGTGGGAAAACGGTGCTGGGCAGGTTGGCGCGCAGAGTGGACAGAATATATTCCCATTCCTCCAGCGTCCAGCTTTGAATCACATCCTCGTCCGTGATGTATTGGTCAAGACCCGCCTGACGGAATAAATCCTTATTATAGCACAGCACCGTCTGCGAGGAGAGAAAGGGCATTGTATAGGTCTTGCCATCTACAGAACAGCTGTCCCAATATTGCGGGGCAATGTCGGCGCGCAGCTCGTCTGTGATGAGGTCGTCCAGAGGGACTTTCCGCCCCGTATAGGTGTACCAGTTCACGTCGCCCCAGAGTACATCCACCGCTTCGTCCGTATCAAAGCGCTCCTCCACCTCAGTCTGGCGGCGTGCAAGCTCAAACTGGGAGAGGTCGATGGTGACGTTTGCTTCCGTGTACTGTTCCGCAAAGGCGTTTGCAGCCTTCTTTAAAAAGGTGTATACGTCCGCAGATTCAGAATCAGCGACCATTTCCAACTGGAATACAGGAGCTTTGATGACCAGCGTGACGTCCGGCTTTTGCTCGCCGGTGCAGCCGGACAGTACGCCGCACAGCAGCGCGGCGGAAAGTAAGAAGCCCCAGAGCGGTTTTCTCATATGTTCCTCCTGTCTGGCGGGGAAGGCGTCCCAACCCAAAGCGTTTCCACAAGGGGGTCATTCCAGGATTGCCTCCAGAGTCTCAAGCAGTACGGGGATGTCGATGGGCTTGGCCACGTGGGCGTTCATACCGGCCTCCTGTGCGGCGCGTCGGTCTTCATCAAACGCGTTGGCGGTCATGGCTATAATGGGAAGCTGTGCCAGCGCCGGATTGGGCAGCGCCCGAATGGCGCGGGTGGCGGTATAACCGTCCATAATGGGCATTTGAATGTCCATCAGCACTGCGTCATACCAGCCTGGTTGAGCGGCCCGCACCGTTTCCACAGCCTCTTTGCCATTTTCCACACTTTCGACCACAAAACCGGCTTCTTGGAGGATTTCCGTCGCAATTTCCCGATTTAGCTCATTGTCTTCTGTCAGCAAAATACGCTTGCCACGGAAGTTCTTCGCGGGGATGACTTCACGATGGGCGGGACTGGGCAGCTTGCCGCAGGCCCGCAGGAGCGACTGACGCATATCGGAGGGGAAAAGAGGCTTTGTGATGAAGTCGGAGACGCCGGCCTCCCGTGCCTCCGCTTCTGCGTCTGCCCAGTCATAGGCGGAGAGGAGGATAATATATGCGTCCTCGCCCAGCATTTTGCGGATGCGGCGGGCGGTTTCGACGCCGTTCATATCGGGCATAAGCCAGTCGATGGTGTAGACGCGGAAGGCGTTGCCCAAGCGGAGCGCTTCTTCGGTACGGGCGACGGCCTCTTTTCCGTACATCGTCCATTCGGAGGCCATACCCATCTGCCGCAGCATCTGCGCCACACTCTGGCAGGCGTTCATATCGTCATCCACCACCAGCGCGCGAAGGCCTTTCAGCTCTGGAATGGGTTCAATTTCCCGATGGTCGGCCTGAAGGCGCAAGTCAAGGGTGACGATGAACTCGCTGCCCTTGCTCACTTCGCTTTCCACGGTAATGGTTCCGTTCATCATGTCTACAATATTCTTGGTGATGGACATCCCCAAGCCGGTGCCTTGAATGCCGCTGACGGTGGAGGTCCGCTCACGGGTAAAAGGCTCAAAGATAGTTTGGATAAATTCAGGACTCATACCGATACCAGTGTCCTTGACGCGGAACTCGTAAGCCGCGCAATGAGGCAGGGAGGACGGTTTTTCCGTGATGCGAACCGACACAGTGCCGCCCGGCGGCGTGAACTTCATGGCGTTGGAGAGGATATTCAGTAAGATTTGGTTCAGCCGCAGCTTATCGCAGTAGATGTCCTCGTCAGTGACCTCAACAGTGTCGATGAAAAATTCCAGCTGCTTGGCGTGAATGTCAGCCTGCACAATGTCGCGCAGGCTGTGAAGAATTTCGGCAAGATTTTCCGGTTTTTCCTCGATGGTCACCTTGCCCGATTCGATGCGGGACATGTCCAGTACGTCGTTGATAAGGGACAGCAGATGGTTGGAGGATTTGCTGATTTTGTTCAGGTAATCCTTCAGCCGCTCTTGGTTATCGAGATGGGTAAGGGCCAATGTGGTAAAGCCGATGATGGCGTTCATGGGCGTGCGAATGTCGTGGGACATGTTGTTCAGGAAGGTGGTTTTGGCACGGTTGGCCTGCTCGGCAAGCTGGAGCGCCTCTGCAAGCTCGGTGTGGTGCTTTTGCTCCACAGCCAGCATTTTTTCCCGCCGCCGGAACACCACAACGACTGCCACCAGCACGGCGGCCAGCACGGCCGTCATCAACAGCGCAAAAATCTTAATCAGGGAAAGGCTTTGGTGTTCAAATACAGACCAGGGCACCGCAGTGACAAAAATCCAGCCGAGGTCGGGCATGGGGTCGAAGAAAATGACGCGCCGTTCGTTGTTTTTTTCCAGGTATTCTATGGTGAAGCTCTCCTGTCCGGCGAGGCGCTCTTGAACCTGCTCCACCGTAACGCCGTCCAGCAGGGTACATTCACGGAGCCGGTCATAGAAGTTTTCCCGCACCTGCGCCGTATAGCTTCGGTTCACATTGACGATGTAGCTGCCGTCGGCGTCGATGACGCTGCTGTAACCGCGGCCGTTATAGCTGTCAATTTTCAGGTCCTTTTCAAAGGCGCTGATGTGCAGACGGGCAACCAGATAACGGTAGGTGTTTCCCTCCACCGTGAGAGGCTCGAAGGTGATGCCCAGCAGGAGCACCTCGCCGCGTCCGGTGGACTCTGCGTCCGGATTGTCCATGCGGGCAACGAAGGTATCGCCGGAATTTTGGCAGAGAAGCAGCATCTCCGGATTTTTTGAGATGTTCCAGTTGTTGCTGAGGGTATCGCCGCTTTCCGCCACCAGGGTGAGGCGGATACAGTCAATCATCTGCGCGTCGCGGGACAGGCTTTCCAAAAGGTCTTCTGTGGAGGCAGGCTCGCACTGATGGGTGAGCAGAGCGATGCTTTTCAGAATGTTCACCTTGTCGCGCAGGTTGGATTCGATGGCCTGCTCGTCGTGCATGGCCAGTTCCTCAATGCTTTGCACAGCGGTGCTGATAATTCGCCTGGTGACAATAGAATAAGTCAGTGCCCACAGCATACCCAATAGAACGATAAGCAGGATGACAACGGCAATTCTTCGTGCTGGCAGATGCTTTGGTTTCTCTGTCACGCCGTGACACCTCCATGGTTAGATTTCAATTTCCGAGGACGCCCCATGACAGGAAGCGCCCAACCGCATAAGTACTGACAAATTTAGAATATCATGCTTTTCGAGGGTTGTCACTGTTTTTCGCACGGACACGGCTTGATTTTTGGAGTTGAAGGGAGTACGGCCCGCGGTTATAATGGAAAGAGGAAGGGGGAAGAGAAATGGACGAAACCTTTGCACTCAGCCCAGTGGCGCGGATGCACAGCGATTTCCCCACCAAGTTCGGCATCCCCCGACAGAGCGGACTGGTGGATGAGCTGCGCTCCACGGTGGTGTTTGAACCGGTATACCGCAGTCCGGAAGCGGTGCGGGGGCTGGAGGACTTCTCCCACATTTGGCTGATTTGGCGGTTTTCCGCTGCGGAGCGGGAAACATGGTCGCCCACGGTGCGCCCGCCCCGACTGGGCGGCAACATCCGAATCGGGGTGTTTGCCAGCCGTTCCCCGTTCCGGCCAAACGGGTTGGGCCTGTCGTGCGTACGGCTGGAACGGGTGGAGCTGCACCCTAAGCTGGGGCCGGTGCTCCATGTGGCAGGGGCCGACCTGATGGACGGCACCCCTATTTTTGATATAAAGCCCTATATTCCCTATGCGGACAGTCACCCGGAGGCAAGCGAAGGCTTTACCGCCGCTCCACGGCCTCTGCTGGCGGTGGAGATACCGGAACGGTGGCTGGCCCTGGTGCCGCCGGAGCGCCGGGATGCTTTGAAGGGCGTGCTGTCCAATGACCCGCGCCCCTCCTACCAGCAGGACGGCGGGCGGGTGTACGGCCTGCCCTTTGCCGGGCTGGACGTACGCTTTACGGTGGCGGACGGCGTTCTGACTGTGCGGGAAATTGTTCTGTTGGAGAGATAGGGTAGGGAAAAGGAAGGGGTTTCCGGTGCGGAACCGCTTCCTTTTTTTCGCCCGTTGTGCTATACTTACTCTGTATCAGGATGCAAATGCCACAGGGAGGGGACGGGTCACGGTCATGGAAAGGCGCTTTGCCGGCCTGTTTTTTGCCTTGGAGGGCATACTGTACGCCGCTTTTCTGGCGGGCGACATCGCCGATTGGCCTTATACTGCGCCGCTGAAGTTCTGCGCTATTATATTGGTGGCTCTTTGTGGTCTGAAGGCAGGCCGCAGCAAAGAAAACCGCGCTGTGACGGCGGCGCTTTTGCTGACGGTACTGGCCGATGTGTTCCTGCTGGTGCTGAACCGGCATTATGCGGTGGGTATCGCCCTCTTTTTGGCGGTGCAGCTCCTGTATGCCGTCCGGCTTGCGCGGAGCGCGGGCAGCCGTCCATGGAGGGGCGTTCTGCTGCGGGGCGCGCTTGCTCTGGCGGCGGGAACGGCGCTGGTAAAGTTCGGCCCGGTGGCCGCCCTGAGCGGAGCGTATATCTGCTGCTTTGCCGTCAATTTGGCGCAGGCTGTGGGACAGGCCGCGCACGCCCCAGAGAGGAAGCGGACGCTTTTTGCCGTGGGACTGGCCCTGTTTTTTCTGTGCGACCTGTGCGTGGGGGCAAACAATTTGCCCGCCGCGATGCTGCCCGTCTGGATACCCGGCTTTGTCCGAGTGGCCATGTGGGGCTTTTATCTGCCGGGGCAGGTGCTTATTCTGTTGTCCACCGGCGTGTTTGAGGAGGAAAAGCGTTGAAGGAGCGGTTGGTTTCTGTGCTGTTGTCGCTGGCTTTGGCGTTATTCGCCGTCAGCGGCGCCATTGCCGTCCCCATTCTGTGCCGCCCCTTTTACTATGCCCACATAGAGCGCTTGGAGCTGAGCGAGCGCACCGGCTGGAGCGAGGACGTTATCCGCGGCGCCTATGACGGCGTGATGGACTATATGTTCAAGGGTGCGGAATTCAATACGGGGGAGCTGAAGTGGTCGGAGTCCGGCCGCAGCCACTTTGCCGACGTGCGGGTGCTGTTTCGGCTGGATGTGGCGCTGTGCGCCGCCTCCGCCGCGGCGCTTATCATTCTGCTGCTTCTTTCCCGGCGCATCAAGCCCCACCGCTTTCTGCGGTTTGGGCCGTCCTTCTGGGCGGGGGCGGGACTGCTTGCGGTGTTTGCCGTCATAGGCATTGCGGGCGCGGCGGACTTCGAGCGGGCCTTTGTGGCGTTCCACAGCCTGTTTTTCCCCGGAAAAACCAACTGGGTCTTTGACCCAGTTGAAGACCCTATCATTTATATTCTCCCGCAGACCTATTTCCGCAACTGCGCCATTTTGGCCATTGTAATGATTGCTGTGCTGGTGGCGGTCTATCTGACCGCCGGGCGGCGTAAAAAGAAAGAGGAGGCTCGGCCGACGGCCGTCTCCGCCAGTCCGTAAAGGGACAACAACTGAGAAGGCAGGCGCGCTGTGCAGCGCACCCATGTGAGGGAAACGCTATGCGAATTGGAATGGACATTGGTTCCACCACTCTAAAGACCGTTGTGCTGGACGAGCAGGGGAGCATTCTCTTTCGGGATTACCGGCGGCACTACTCCGCCGTCACCTCCGTCATGCGGGAGATGCTGGGGCAGGTGAAGGAACGCTTCCGGGAGGACAAGTGCTGTCTGGCCCTGTCCGGCTCTGCGGGCATGGGTCTGGCGGAGGACTGGGGCATCCCCTTTGTGCAGGAGGTCTACGCCAGCCGTCTGGCGGTGGCGGAGAAGATGCCCGGCACCGACGTGGTGATTGAGCTGGGCGGCGAGGACGCCAAAATTTTGTTCCTCACCACCCGCACCGGCGACGGGCAGGTATTGGAGGACCTTGAGGTGCGGATGAACGGCTCCTGCGCAGGCGGGACAGGCGCGTTCATCGACCAGATGGCCACCCTGCTGGGGGTGACCCCGGAGGAAATGGACACGCTGGCCGGGCAGGCGGAGAAGATATACACCGTGGCGTCACGGTGCGGCGTGTTTGCCAAGAGCGACGTGCAGCCCCTGCTGAATCAGGGGGCGCAGAAGGCGGACATCGCCGCGTCCATCTATGCCGCCGTGGCCAACCAGACCATTGCAGGGCTGGCGCAGGGACGGCCCATTGAAGGGAACGTGGCCTATCTGGGCGGGCCGCTCACCTTTGCCTCCGCCCTGCGGAAGCGGTTTGACATTGCGCTGGGGCTGACGGGCATATGTCCGGAGGACTCCCTCTATTTTGTGGCCTATGGCGCGGCCATTAGTCCTCATCAGCAGGAGTTTGACCTCAATGAGCTGATAGAGCAGGTGGAGGACTACCACAGCGCCATCGGCTACCGGAGTTGTCCGCCCCTGTTCCAAAGCGAGGCGGATTACGCCGCCTTCTGCGAGCGCCATGCCCGGCATAAGGCTCCTGTGAGCCGATTTGACGAAAGCTATGAAGGCAAGCTGTACATCGGAATCGACGCGGGCAGCACCACCTGTAAGGGGGTGGTGCTGGATGAAGAGGATTGTATCCTCTTCTCAGAGTACCGTCCCAACGGCGGAAATCCGGTGCCGCTGGTGCTGGACTTCCTCCGCCGCACCTATGAGCGCTATCCCAACGCCGCGATAGGGGCGGCCGCCGTTACCGGCTATGGCGAAGAGCTTTTGAAAAACGCCTTCCGCATGGATTTCGGGCTGGTGGAGACCATGGCCCATCTGGCCGCCGCCCAGAAGTTCCAGCCCGATGTGGACTTTATCATCGACATCGGCGGGCAGGACATCAAGTGCTTCCAGATAAAGGACGGGGTCATCGACAACATCTTCCTCAACGAGGCGTGTTCCTCCGGCTGCGGCAGCTTTTTGCAGACCTTTGCCGCCGCTTGGGGCTACTCCGTGGCGGAGTTTGCCCAAAAGGGGCTTTTGGCCCCTCAGCCGGTAGACCTCGGTTCCCGCTGTACGGTGTTCATGAACTCCTCCGTCAAACAGGCCCAGAAGGACGGCGTTACGTTGGAGAACATCTCCGCCGGACTGTCCATCAGCGTGGTGAAAAACGCGGTGTATAAGGTCATCCGCGCCGCCAGCGCCGACGACATGGGCAAGCATATTGTGGTGCAGGGCGGCACCTTTCTCAATGACGCAGTGCTTCGGGCTTTTGAGCAGGAGATTGGACGGGAGGTTACCCGCCCGCCCATCTCCGGACTGATGGGCGCCTGCGGCGCGGCGTTGTATGCCCGCCGCCACGCGCCGGAAACGTCCACGCTGTTGAGCAAGGAGGCGCTGAAGGACTTCCACCACACGGTGCAGGCGGTCACCTGTCAGGGATGCACCAACCACTGCCAGCTTACGGTCAACCAGTTCGACGGCGGGCGGCGGTTCATCGGCGGAAACCGGTGCGAAAAGCCAGTGTCCGGCGCAGCCGGAAAAAAGGAACACTATGACCTGTACGCTTACAAGCGTGAACTGCTGGAAAGCTATGTGGGCGTGCCGGGGCCGCGGGGGAAAATCGGCATCCCCATGGGGCTGAATATGTGGGAGCTGTATCCCTTCTGGCACGCCTTCTTCACCAGTCTGGGCTTTGAGGTGGTACCCTCCGCTTTCGGGTCTGACCGCGCCCTTTATCTGGCGGGCCAGCATACTATCACCTCCGATACGGTGTGCTATCCGGCCAAGCTGGTGCACGGCCACATTGAGCGCCTGCTGGACAAGGAAGTGCCGTTGATTTTCTACCCCTGCATGTCCTATAACTTGGACGACGGACGCACGGACAACCACTTCAACTGCCCCGTGGTGGCCTATTACCCGGAAACCTTGCAGGCCAACGTCCCGCGGCTTCAGAACACGGCGTTTTTCTATCCTCATTTAGACCTCAATAACCGCAGACAGTTCCCCAAAAAGTTTTGTGCCGCTGCGGAGAACGTCATCCCCGGTCTGACAGTGCGGGAGGTCAAGGAAGCGGTGCAGGCGGCCCTTGACGCTCTGTCCGAATACCACCGGAAGGTGGAGGAAAAGGGGGAGGAGTATCTAAAAGCCGCAAAGGCAAAGGAGATGCCGGTGGTGATTTTGGTGGGCAGGCCCTACCATGCCGACCCGGAGGTCAACCACGGCATTTCCGAGCTGATTTGTGACCTGGGGGCCGCCGTGGTCACGGAGGACGCGGCGGGCATGGGCGCTGTGCCGGAGCTTCAGGTGCTGAATCAGTGGACGTACCACGCCCGGCTGTACGCCGCCGCCCAGTATGTAGCCAACCTGAACGACCCGAAGGTCAATTTGGTGCAGCTTGTGTCCTTCGGCTGCGGCGTGGACGCC
>JAAWDI010000040.1 GCA_022793685.1 Oscillospiraceae bacterium | reverse complement strand
TGAGGTCAACGCCGTCGCTCTTCTTGAACTCAGCGGCCATCCAGTCCATGACGCACTTGTCGAAGTCGTCGCCGCCCAGACGGTTGTTGCCCGCAGTGGCCATGACGGCGATGGTGTCAGTCTCCGCGTCGATGTCCAAAATGGACACGTCGAAGGTACCGCCGCCCAAGTCGTAAACCATGATTTTCTGGTCGGTCTCTTTGTCCACGCCGTAAGCCAGCGCCGCGGCGGTCGGCTCGTTGATGATGCGCTTCACGTCCAGACCGGCAATCTTTCCGGCATCCTTAGTGGCCTGACGTTGGGCGTCGGTGAAGTAAGCGGGCACGGTGATGACCGCCTCGGTGACGCTCTGGCCCAGATAGGCCTCGGCGTCCGCCTTCAGCTTTTGCAGAATCATAGCGGAGATTTCCTGCGGAGTGAAGTTCTTGCCGTCGATGTTCACCTTGTAGTCGGTGCCCATTTCGCGCTTGATGGAAATAACGGTGCGGTCAGGGTTTGTGATGGCCTGACGCTTTGCCACCTGACCCACCATGCGCTCGCCATCCTTGGAGAAGGCCAGAACGGAGGGGGTGGTGCGATTGCCTTCTGCGTTGGGGATGACGACGGCTTCGCCGCCCTCCATCACAGCCACGCAGGAGTTGGTGGTGCCAAGGTCGATACCAATGATTTTAGACATAAGTCATTCCTCCAATATTGAAAAAATCGTAGTTAACGTATTGAGTGCGCGGCTTATCCATGCGCTTCTGGCTGTCACGCTCGTGCTGGGCGCCGCGGCCGGTCGAATAAGCTACTCCGACTGCACAAGCCGGACTGCGGCGCTGCCGCGCCTGCGTTCCGTTTGTTTCGCTTTGCGCTTATTCTCCCTGCGTCGCCTGCGCTCGCGCTTCTATCTGTCACGCTCGGGTTGGGCCGCACGGCCAGTCGAATAGCGCCGCCGACTGCGCCAAAACCCAGTTGGTCCTTCGGACCGCCTTGGGCTTTTGGCATCCGCTCCGGCGTTATTCTCCTTGTGCGGCCTACCCATGCGCTTCTGGCTAATTAGCCACCTTCACCATCGCGCAGCGGATGACCTTATCCCCGCACTGAAAGCCGGTCTGAAAGACCTCCGCCACCACGTTTTCACCGAGGCTTTCATCCTCGATGTGCATGACGGCGTTGTGCTTTTCCGGGTCAAAGGGAGCGCCGAGCGCCTCGATTTCCGAAACGCCGAGGCTCTCCAATACCTGCTTGAACTGGGACATGGTCATCTCCACGCCTTTTTTGTAGGCCTCGTCAGAGGTTTCCTGCTGGATGGCGCGCTCCAGATTGTCGTAAACAGGCAGGAACGCGGCTGCCGTGGCGGCGCGCACCTCCTGCCCGATTGCGTCCTTTTCTTTCAGGCTGCGCTTGCGGAAGTTATCGTACTCAGCGGCCAGACGGAGGTATTTTTCCCCTTGCTCTGCCGTTTCTTTCCTGAGCGCCTCCAATTCCGCCGTCAGGGCATTGTCTTCTGACTCCGTGGCAGTATCCGCCTCTGGGACGGCAGCTTCGGTATTCTCAGGGGCGGCGGTCGCCTCTAAATCCTTCCGCTTCTCTTCTTCCTTCGTCATGGCGGCTTATTCCTCCTTTTCCTCCGGTGTGGGGGGAGGCATCAGCTCTCCCTTGCCAAACATCCGGGACAGCCCCTCCGCAAAGTAGGCGAGGCGTGCGGTCACTTTTGCGTAATCCATGCGGGTGGGGCCGACCACCCCGATAATGCCCCGCATATTATCTCCAATATCGTAGCTTGCCACGACAACGCTGGTGTTTTTCAGTTCCTCCGCCACATTCTCCGGGCCAATGACGATTTTCATGGGGTCGTTCTTCGGCAGGGGGAAGCGGGCTGGGTCGTCGTCCTCGGACAGATAGCTCATTAAGGGTTGAGCGCGGTCGAGGCTCTTGTATTCCGGATGGGTGAGCAGGGTGGCCAGTCCGGCGGTGTGGACAGGGCGCGCCTCCAGGCTTTCCAGCACCTCCATTGCAAAGGATACCACCAGCGAAATCAAGCCGTAAGCCTCTCCGGCAGCGTGTTGAGCCACCCGCATCAGTTCCGGCGTGATTTCCTCCAACGTCAGACCCACAAAGGTGGTATTCAGCAGGGTGTTCAGCAGTTGAAGCTGCGCCTCGGACAACTCGCCGGGGAGCCGCATCAACTTGTTGCGCACCGCATTGTTGTTGGTGAGTACCACAACGATAAAGGCGTTCTGCTCCACCATCAGCAGGTCAAACCGCTTGATGGTCACCCGCTCCATTCCGGCGGCCAGCGCGAAGGCGGGGTAGCGGGTGAGCTGGGAGACCACCCGGCCCGCCTGGTCGATGACCCGGTCAAGCTCGGCCATTTTGAGGTGCAGCGCCTCGTTGATGCGCTCCGTTTCCTGCATGGAGAGGCGGTGCTCCTCCATCAGCTCGTTGACGTACAGCCGGTAACCGGCAGGGGAGGGTACCCGTCCGGCGGAGGTGTGGGGCTGCTCCAGCAGGCCGAGGCTTTCAAGGTCGGCCATTTCATTGCGGATGGTGGCGGAGGACAGCTCCATACCGGAGGACTCTGCGATGACCTTGGAGCCGACCGGCTCTGCCGTTTGAATATAATTTTCGATGATGGCGCGTAAAATCTTTTTCTTGCGCTCGGACAAGTCCAAAGCCGTCACCTGCCTCCGGGGGAAATCGGTTTAGCACTCATATGCCATGAGTGCTAAAGATAATGTACCACTGCCCCCCAGAAAAGTCAATAGTTTGGAATGTAAATTAAATGTGAACGGGAAACAGGGGAAAAGGGTGCGTTTTTCTTGCACTCTCCCTCTTGCTGTGATAAAGCCTGACGCAGAAACGGCGCGGGGCGATAGCCCCGCGCCGTAAATCATTTCTGCCAGCTTTTTTGTGTGATGTCGTGAATCCAAACGCCGGAGCGGAAGCGCCGCACGCCGGTGAAGAATTTGATGACGTTTTCCAATGAGAGCGCCAGGTAGACCGGAAGAATACCGGCGCGTACCGCCAGCCCCACCACGGCGGCGGCGGGCAGAGCCGCCAGCCACAGAGGGGTCAGGTCGATGAAGGAGGCCATACGCACGTCGCCGCCACCCCGAAGCACCCCCACCACGTTGGTGGAGTTAAAGGAGCGCAGGGGCATGATGGCAAAGGTGACCACCAGCATCATGGTGGTGATACCGCCCGCGGCGTCGGATAGGTGGAATAGGGGATAGAGGAAGGCGGGCGCGAGGGTGAGGGAAAGCACGATGACAATTCCGCCCACCACACCGCCCAACAGGAACGAGAGCACGTTCAGGGCGGCGCCGATGTCATACACCTTATCGGGGGATTGTCCGGAGCCGATTTCCCGCCCGATGATAATGGCGCTGGCGCCTGCAAGGGCAAAGACCACCACGGTGGCCACCTTTTCAATATTGCCCGCGATGGTGAAGGCGGCCAGAATCTCCGTGGAGCCTTCCATATGTCCCATAATGGTGGGAAACAGGGAGGTGCCAAGCCCCCACATGGTCTCATTGAACACCACGGGAGAGGCATAATGGATAAACCGTCCGGTGACCTCCTTGCCCGGCCGGAGCACCATACTCCAACGGAGACGGAAGCGTTTGCTGAAAAAGGCATAGGTAAAGGTGATGATAAACTCCAGAATACGGGACGAGAGGGTGGCCGCCGCCGCGCCGATGACGCCAAGGGCAGGCGCGCCGAATTTACCGAAAATGAGCATATAGTTCAGCAGGGTGTTGCTGCACATGGAGACCGCCAGCACATAAAGTCCCAGTCGGGGGTTTTCCATACTGCGGTGGGCGCCCAGATAAACCTGTGTCAAGCTGTTGAACACATAGGACGGCCCCACGATGCGGGCGTACTGGGCGGCGACCTCCACCAACTCGGCGTTGTTGCTGAACAGCCCCATAAACTGCCGGGGCAGGAGCACCATCACCAGCGCAAAGAGGAGGGACAGCGCGCCCGCCACATAAAAGCTGATGCCGATGACCCGGTTGATGGTGTCGGTGTCCTTCTTGCCCCAGTGCTGGCTGATAAGCACCGACGCGCCGCTCTGGAAGCCGAAAATCATAAGCTGGATGACAAAGATGGGGATGTTGGCCAGCGTGACCGCCGCCATGGGGGTCTCTCCCAGCATTCCCACCATAAAGGTATCCAACAGGCCAAGGGAGTTGGTGATGAGGTTTTGCAGGATGATGGGCAGCGCCAGCGCGACCAGCCCAGTGTAAAAGGTGCGCCCCCGCTTCAGGCAGGAGAACATGGAATCACCTCGATTTTTTGTGTAGCATGAGTCAGGAAAGGGTGGGGAACAGGGCTTGTTTTGCCTCTGCCAGAGCGGCGCACAGGGCGTTTACGTCGTCCTCCGTGCTGCCGCCGCAGAAGCTGACCCGCAATACGCCGTCCAGCAACTGCTTTGGAAGCCCCAGCGCGGCATAAACGTGGCTTGGCTTGCCCCGGTGGCAGGCAGAGCCGGAGGAGACATAGACCCCCCTGTCGCTCAGGAAACGCACCAGCACCTCGCTTTTATAGTTCGGCAGGGAGATGGGCAGGATGTGAGGCGCGCCGCCTTCCGTCAGTACCACAGCCTCCGGTACAGCTTCCCTGAGCCGCTTGACGGCATAGGCGCGCAGAGCGGTCATGCAGGCAATATCCCCGGCGAGGCGGGCCTTGCCCTCACGGCAGGCGGCGGCAAAGGCCGCAATTTGAGCGGTGGCTTCCGTACCGGAGCGGAGACCGTTTTCCTGTCCGCCGCCCCGCAGCAGGGGAGAGAGCTTCAAGCCTTTTCTGATATACAGCGCCCCAACGCCCTTGGGTGCGTGGATTTTATGGCCGGAGATTGTCACAAGGTCTGCGCCCAACTCTTTCGGCGTAAAGGGTACTTTTAAAAAACCCTGTACAGCGTCGGTGTGCAGCAGGGCGGGGCAGCCGATGCGGCGAATGGCGTCAGCCGCTTTCCGGACGGGCAGCAGTGTTCCCAGCTCGTTGTTCACCAGCATCAGGGAGACAAGAACGGTGTCCGGCCGCAAAGCGGCCTCTACCGCTTTGGAGTCAATCAGGCCGGACTTGTCCGGCTTGAGGTAGGTGACCTCATAGCCCTCCCGCTCCAGCGCCTTGACCGGCTCCAGCACTGCGGCGTGCTCGATGAGAGAGGTGACGATGTGCTTGCCTTGCCGCTTGCCGTAAGCCGCGGCGGCGTGGATGGCCCAGTTGTCCCCTTCGGTACCGCAGGAGGTGAAGAAAAGCTCGTCGGGCGCGCAGCCAAGGGCGGCGGACACGTCGGCGCGGGCGCTGTTCAGCGCATCTTTTGCCTGCCTGCCCAACGCATAGCCAGAGGAGGGATTGCCAAAGCCTTCCCGCATGGCGGCAAGGGCGGCCTCCGCCGCGGCCTGTGAGACCTGGGTGGTGGCGGCGTTGTCCAGATAGTGCTCCATAGACTCCTCCTATCAGCGCGGGGCGCATAAACGTTCCAATTATTCTACTCGACGGGGCAGAGGTTGTCAAGCGCGCGCCCTGCTCCGACGAAAAGAAACGGGCCGCAGGCTTTTTGCCTGCGGCCCGTTTGCACATCGGTTTATTGCGGGTCGTCAAAATGGGGTATCTCCTGATAGCCGATGATTTCCGGTTCCGGATAGGCAACGCCGAAGGTCTCTACCGTGACAGACTCCATATACTCCGGCGTGGTGGGGACATAGACGATAACGTCGTCTCGACCGGGGATAGGCAAGTGCTTGGCGGGCACGCACTCCAGACGCTTGACCTCCTCCCAGCCCTCAATGACTTGTCCGATGACGGGGAACTTCCCCTGAAGAGAAGCGCCCGTCTCGTCAGTGAGGCAGAAGAAAAACTCGCTGCCGGAGGCCAGTGTCTTGCCGTCGCCGCCCATACCCACCGAGCCTTCCTTCATGACGGCGCCGCCCTCGAAGCCGTTGACGGCGAACTCGCCGGGAATCTCCATGGCCAGCCGCTCGTCGTCATAGCAGGTGAAGGACGGCTGGATGACAAATCCGGGGGCGATGCGGCGAATCTCCCGATGGTTGAGAAGCCCTTGTTGGGCAATCATGATGATGCTGCGAACGGCATTTGGGGCGCTTGTCGGGTACAACTCCACGCGGATGATGGCTTTTCCGGTCTGAATCGTCAAAATAGGGTTGCGGTTCATGGTGCATTGCTCCCTTCATGATTTTTACCGCGGGAAATGGCAGGCGCACTGATGCGCTGCTTCGCCCTCTAACGGGGGAGTCTCCTGCGCGCACAGCTCCTGCGCGTAAGGGCAGCGGGTGCGGAACCGGCAACCGCTGGGCGGGTTGGCGGGGCTGGGCAGGTCTCCGGTGAGCAACTCGCCCTCGTCCTCTGCGCCCGGCTCCAATTTTGGGGTGGCCTGTAAAAGAAAACGGGTGTAGGGGTGGCGGGGGTGGAAGAAAATCTCCTCCACCGTGCCGATTTCGCAAATACGGCCAAGGAACATAACGCACACCCGGTCGGCAATGTGGTGCACCACCGACAGGTCATGGGAGATGAACAGGTAAGTCAACCCAGTCTGCTGCTGCAAGTCCTCCAGAAGATTGAGTATCTGCGCCTGAATGGAAACGTCCAGCGCGGACACCGGCTCGTCGCACACCACCAGCTCAGGCTGTAAGGCGATGGCCCGTGCAATGCCCACCCGCTGGCGCTGGCCGCCTGAAAATTCGTGGGGGAACCGTTCCAGCGCTTCAGGGCGAAGGCCCACCTGTTCCGCCAGCCTGCGGACGGTTTCCACCCGCTCCACCTAGGTCACGCCGTAAGCCCGCAGAGGCTCGGCAATCAGCTCTTTAACCCGCATACGGGGGTCGAGGGAGGAGTAGGGGTCTTGAAAAATAAGCTGCATCCGGCGGCGGAAAACCCGCAGCTCGTTCGGACGCATGGCGGTCACATCGTGGCCGTCAAAGAGGACGCGTCCGGCGGTGGGGTTCAGCAGACGGAGAATGAGCCGTCCCAGGGTGGATTTGCCGCAGCCGCTCTCACCTACGAGCGCAAGGGTTTCTCCCTTGGCAATCTCCAACGACACGTCGGTGACGGCGTGCACCGTACCGCCTCGGGTGGGGAATTCCTTGGTCAGTCCCTCCGCACGCACTAAAATTTCTTTGCTCATACCTGCCCCTCCTCTCTTGGGAAGAAGCACCGCACGCTGTGCCCCGCTTCCAGCTCTGTCAGAGGCGGCGCCTCCTGTCGGCAGCGGTCGGTGGCATAAGGGCAGCGAGTGCTGAAGCGGCAACCTGTCGGCAGGTCGTTTAAGGGCGGAACTGTGCCGCGGATACCGGAAAGACGCTGTTCCTCCTGCCCGATGCGGGGCACCGAGGCAATCAGCCCCTTGGTGTAGGGGTGCATGGGGTGGGCAAACAGGGCGGCGGTGTCACAGCTTTCCACGATTTGCCCCAGATACATGACGTTTACTTGGTCGCAAATTTTGGCCACCACGCCCAAATTGTGGGTAATCATCAGGATAGAGGTGCCGTATTCCCGCTGGAGATTTCTCATCAGCCGCAGGATTTGCGCCTCGATGGTCACATCCAGCGCCGTGGTTGGCTCGTCGGCGATGAGCAGTTCAGGATTGCATACCATGGCCATGGCAATCATCACCCGCTGGCGCAGGCCGCCGGAAAGCTGGAACGGATATGCGTTATAACGCTGCTCCGGCTCTGGAATACCGACTTGAGCGAAGATGTCCACCACCGCTTTTTTGGCGGCGGCGCGGTTCATATCGGTGTGCAGGCGGAGCACCTCCTCCACCTGCTTGCCTACCTTCATCACCGGATTCAGGCTGGACATTGGCTCCTGAAAAATCATGGAGATGCGTTTTCCGTTGATGGCCAGCATCTGTTTTTCCGTGTAAGAGGAGATTTCCTCGCCGCCAAACAGAATGCGTCCGGAGGAGATGAAGCCGCCCTTGGGGAGCAGTCCCATAATGGAGCGGGCGGTCATGCTTTTCCCGCAGCCGCTTTCCCCCACCATGCCCACCACTTTGCCCTTGGGAATGGTGAAGCTCACCCCTTGCACGGGGACGACGCTCCTTTTGTCGCCCTTGATGGTGACGCTCAAGTCTTCCACCGACAATACGTTATCCTTCTGCAATGCTGTCACCGCCCTTTCAAATTGGGGTAGAATGGAGAAAAGGACAGGCCGCCGACGTCTGGGCGGCGGCCTGTCCTTGAAGGGAACAGCGTCCCCTTTGAAGCATTTTTACTGGAAGCTGACCTGATAGAAATAGGGGGTCTGGGTGGACGCCCAAACTGCCTCGACACCTGCCAAATCGGAGGTGCACGCGGAGGTGAAAATCAGCTCATAGAGGGAGGTAAAGTTGTTCAGGTCGCTCATGAGTTGGACTGCGTTCAGGGTTGCGGCCTCCAGAGTGTCGGGCGTAGCCTCGAAGATGGCATTGTAAGCCGCATCGCATTCCTCGGATTGGCCGAAGATACCCATCAGGCCGTAATAGCCGGTGGAAACAAAGTAGCTCATCATCTCCACAGGGCCGTTGTATACGCCGCCAAAGTCGATGGTGCTGATGCCCAGCGTGCCGTTGGTCATCATTTCGCTCCAGGTTGCGCGGTCAACGGTGTTGATTTGGGTCTTGATGCCGATGGCGTTCAGGTCGTTCTGAATGGAGGTGGCCACGTTTTCATATACGCCCAAGGTGTTGATGTTGATAACGCTGCCGTCATAGTTGGACTGGGCCAGATACTCGGCGGCCTTGGCGGGGTCATAGCTGGAAACCGTGGTCTTGCCGGACAGCTCGCCCATGATATTGCCGGAGAAGATGTCGTTGCAGGCCACATAGTCCGCTTCATTGTTATAGGTGGCGGCGCCCTCGCGGTCAATGGCGTAGGCGATGGCGTTGCGCAGGTTCTGGTCGGAGGACATGGGTTCGCCCACCAGCATCATGGTCAAGGTGCTCCATCCGGCGCTGGTCATGCCGTTGACGGTGTCGGTGCTTTGGGCAAGCTCAATGTCGCTGTTGGTAAGGGCCAGCGCATAGTTCAGTTCGCCCTTTTCCAGGGAGACCAGCGCGGTGGCGCTGTCCATGGGGGTCACCAGCTTCAGATTCTTGATGGCGGGCGCGCCGAGGAAGTAGTCCTCATTGGCTGTCATGGTGATGGTGTCGGTGGCGCTGTCCTTGTCCTGCCAGATATAAGCGCCGGTGCCCACGGGGTGGGTGGCGAAACCGGCGGGGTCGGCCTCATACGCGGTGGGGGAGGCAATCAGCATAAAGTAGCACATGATGTCCAGCGCGGTGGAGACGGGGGTCACCTTGGTGATGTTGACGGTGTAGTCGTCCACCTTCTCAATGTTGGCCACATAGGCGGAGAAGGCGCTGCCCCAAGTGCCCGCCATGAGCTGCTCATAGTTCCAAACCACGGCGTCGGCGTTGAAGTCGGTGCCGTCGTGGAACTTGACGCCTTCATGGAGCTTGGTGGTGATGACAAGGCCGTCCTCGCTCTCCGTCCAGCTCTCGGCCAGACGGCCTACTACATTGCCGTCGCCGTCCCACATGAACAGGGTGTCCATCACCTGGTTCATGGTAACGGTGTCGTACTGGGCGGCGGTGAAGGGGTCATAGGAATCGACCATGCGCTCCGGAGTCACCACAAGGGTGTCCTTCACAGTGTCGGGGCCGTCGGTCTTGCCGCCGCAGGCGGCCAGTGCCAGCATCATGGAAAGAGCCAGCAGCAATGCAATTACTTTCTTCATTTGGGAAACCTCCTGTTTTATCTTTGCCGCAATGGCTTGCGGAAAAGCACGTCAATCGCTGCGGCGCCGCTTTGGGTCTACCGCGTCGGCCAGCCCGTCGCCGATAAGGTTAAAGCTCAGGGCGGTGACGAGAATGGCAAGGCCGGGGAAGATGACCAGATGGGGGAAGCGGCGCATCATCTCCATGCCCTCAGAGAGCATATTGCCCCATTCCGGAGTGGGGGACTGCACACCCATGCTGATGTAGCTCATACCGGCGGCGGTCATAATCATGCCGGCAATCTGCATCATGCAGTTGACGAGAATCGGCCCAACCGCGTTAGGCAGCACATGGCGGAGAATAATGGCGCTGTCCTTGGTGCCGCAGGAGCGTGCGGCCTCAATATAGTCCTGCGTGACCACCGACAACACCACCGAGCGCACCATGCGGGTGAAGCCGGGGATATTGGAGATGGTGATGGCCACCAGCAGGCTTTTGAAGCCCGCGCCCGCCACCGCCACAATGGTAAGGGCAAGCAGGATGCCGGGGATGCACATCACAGCGTCCACGATACGCATGATGACGGCGTCCACCCTACCGCCATAGTAAGCGGCCACAGCGCCGAACAGGCAGCCGAACGCCAGCGAAAGGAGGGCGCAGCCCACGCCGAATACGAGGGAATAGCGCGCGCCGAACAGCACCCGTACAAACAGGTCGCGCCCGAAGTTATCGGTGCCGAACCAGTGCTGGGCGCTGGGCGTTTCCAGCCGAGCATTCGAGAACCCCAGCGCGTCGGTTTCATAATCAAAAACAAACCCGCAGCTTATGGCAAGAACAACAATGATAATGAGCACCACCAGCGCAATCATGGCGGCCTTGTTCTTGCGGAAGCTGTGCCAAATCTGAGCGGCCTGCCCCTGCGGAAGCTGGGTGACAGGCTGTTTCTTTTTCCGTATCAAACCCATGGCTCACCCCTTCCCGCCGTAATTCTTGGCCGCCACGCGGGGGTCAAGAACGGCATAGATGAGGTCAACCGCCAGCATAATGAGAACGAAAAGGACTGCCAAAAAAACAGTGGCCCCGATGATGAGGGGGCTGTCCTTATACTGGATAGCGGTGAGGATGGTGGAGCCGAAGCCGGGCATACCAAACACCTGCTCCACGATGATGGAGCCGCCCAGCAGGGCGGCAAAGCTCATGCCGGCTTGGGTGACCACCGGCATCAGGGCGTTGCGGAGGGCGTGGCCGAAGATGACCCGCCGGGCAGGGCAGCCCTTGGCACGGGCGGTTACGATGTAGTCCTGGCCCATGGCGTCCAGCATGGTAGTGCGGGTCAGGCGGGAGAGGTAGGCCGCCACCGGCAGGGCCAGCGTCAGCACAGGAAGCACATAGTGGGCGGGCGTTCCAACGCCGCTGGGGGGGAGCAAGTCCAGCTTCCACGCGAAGAGGAGCATCAGCAGAATGCCCAGAAAGAAGGATGGGATGGAAGCAAAAAGCAAAGACAGCACCGTGGTAGACGTGTCCGCCAGCGAGTACTGCTTGACCGCTGACAACACCCCCAATGGGATGCCGAGAATACAGGCCACCAGCATGGAGAGGATAGCCAGCTTAAACGTGGTGGGGAATCGGGGAAGCAGCACGTCAAAGACCTCGCGGCCCGACTGGTAAGACGTGCCGAAATCGCCGCGCACTGCGTTGCCCAGATAGCGGACAAATTGAACGGGCAGCGGGTCGTTGTAGCCCATGGACTCATTGAGCTGCTCCACCTCTTCTTCGGTGGCGTACAGGCCGAGGATAATGCAGCCCGGAGAGCTGGGCATCAGGCTGATGATAAAGAAAATCAGGAAAACGACGAACACCACTGTGGGAATCAGGACCAAAAGCCGTTTTGCAATATACCGTGCCATATTCGCCGCTCCTTTCCGATTGCAAGATTTAGAAATAGAATAGCAAATTTCAGGCAAAATTTCAATGGTTATCGCATAAATTTGCACATTTCACAAAAGAAACCTGCAAAATGACCCCGCCCGTGCAAATCTTGCACGGGCGGGGTGCCGTTTTCAAAACAGCGGGCGCTGTTTACAGGAACGTATATTTATGGTTGCCGCCATCCAGAATGCGGTCAAGACTTCCGCAGGCGGACAGGGGGGTGTGCAGTCCGGTCACGCCGCCGGTGGAGAAGCTGCTGACATGAATCTCAAAGTGAATGCCCTCGCCGTCCACCTTGATGATGTGGGAATTGGTGTTCACCGAGGGGTCGGCAATCATCTTCGAGCGGGTCTTGTCAAAGCCGAGGGCGGCCAGCGCTACTGCGGCATGGACGTTGACATTGCGGGGATAGAGCTTGCAGGCTTCCCGTGTGGGGCCTTCATACAGGACGGTATATTCTGTGTCGTCCCGCCCGAAACTTTTGGGGTTCTTGGTGGTTTCAATGGTTACGCTTTGGATGATGGGCCTGGCGTCCACAATGCCGTCCAGCCCCAGAATGGCGCCGTGGGGGAAGTGGATGCGGTGACCGTGCTTTTGGCACAGGTCATAGGCCCGCTGCTCGAACGCCGGGTCGCAGAAAGCGGTGACGGAGAACATCAGCAGGTCGGCGTGGGAGAGAATCATCTCCAGATTTTCACTGAGGACGCTGGAGGTGGCGCACTCAATCACCAGGTCGACGCCGTCGTACATTCCGGCGTCCGGCTGGGCGGTCACCGGGCAGGAGACAGAGCCGTCCGGTTTGAAAAAGGGGTCCTGAATAAAGGCCACGGAGGCGAGGTTGTTTTGCTGAAGGTGCTTCAGCATGGCCTGCCCAATTTTGCCGCAGCCGAGAAATGCAACGCGCTTTGCCATAGAAAAAGCCTCCTGTTGTGGTTGTTAAATGGGGGGCGGGTACGCGGCCTGCAAGAGCTCCGCCGGGCGTTAACCCGGTAAAGCGCTTCGCGCTGCGGTCCCAACCCCGGGGGTGCATCCGAAAGGGGGCCGCAGCCCCCTATGTTGGCCGTTTTAGGGGATGGTTAGGGGGAGCGCAGAGGGGGAAAGGAAGGGGGAATCGGAACCCTCTTTCTTCCCACTTTGCAGAGAAAATGACGTTCACTTACGATAGCGGTTCATAACCTCAATCAGCCGCTCCACCGCCGCAACCGCGGCTTTATGATCCTGAGAGAAGTTCATGCGGAAGCTGTTGGTGAACTGGGGGCCGAACTCAGTGCCCGGTGTGACGGTGACCCCGGCCAGCTGGCGGACGATTTTCACAAAATCCTTCATAGACACCTCAAGCTCAGGCGCGGTAGCGAAGAGGTAGCTGCCGCCTTCGGTGGTGCGCACCGAAAGGCCGCCCTTGCGCAGCAGGGCGCTCAAATCGTCACGGATGGTCTGATGCTGGCGAATGCGCTCTGCCATCCAGCCCTCTGGCTCGTTGAACCAGGTCTGGAACACAGCCTGACAGTAACCGGCGCAACGGAGGGATACAATGGCTTGCAGCTTCTCCATTCGGGTGACGATGGGAGCAGAGCCGTAAGCCACGCCCAGCCGGTAGCCGCTCAGGGACTCTGTTTTAGAGGGGCCGATGATGGTCAGCAGTTTGTCCGGGTCGAGCACGCCCAGTCCGGCCAGATGGGTATATGTACGGCCGTCGAAAATCTGGCGGGAGTAAAGCTCGTCAGCCAGCACGAATACGCCGTATTTTTGAGCCAGCTCACCGATTGCGCGAACCTCGTCGGCGGTGTATATCACGCCGGTGGGGTTGTTGGGGTTGGAGAACAGGAACAGCTTCACGCCGGAGGCGAAGGCGGCTTCCAGCTCCTTTAGGTCAAGACCGGCTCTGTCGGCGACGTTTTCATAGTTCAAATGCACCGGAACCAGCTCGCCGTCAAAGAACTCCACCAGCTTACGGTTGGCGAAGTAATCCGGTTCCACGATGGCCACCTTGTCGCCCCTTGCCACCAGCGACCCCATAGCGAGGAACAGCGCCCCCTGGGTGCCGGGGGTGAGGATGAGGTTCTTGTCCGGGTCGACGGCGCTGCCGCTGAAAGCGGACAGCTTTTTGGCCAAGTCCTCGCGGGTGGCCTTGCCGCCGCGGTATTCGGTGTAAGCCTGCTTGCCGCCCACCTCATAGCCGGCGTTAAACATCTCCTGTGCGCCGGGAATGGGGGGATGAGCGTCCACGTCGCCGTGGGAGAAGTCCACCGGCGTACCCGGAAGCACGCCGCCCCGCAGGTCGGGGGTGGCAGCCTTTTGCAGTTTTTCTTGTCCGGGCGCGTTTTCACAGCCCAGCTTGGCAAATTTTTCTTCAATCAGGTCCATAGCTATGGGAACCTCCTATGTACTTTTAAGATGTAAAATCGTCCCTATCATAACACGGAGTGCAAGGAAAGTCCACCGTGGACAAAGGATTTTCAGCCGTCGTTCTGGAGCTTTTCTTCGCAGTATTTGCAGCGGTACACTCGCTTTTCACGGTCGGTCAGAACAAAGACCTGATGCAGTCCCGGCTCTGCCGAGGTGATGCACCGGGGGTTTTTGCACACCGCCACGTCGGTGACCTCATCAGGCAGGGAGAGGGCCTTTTTTTCGATGATGCGTTCCCTTTGTATGACGTTCACGGTAATCTGGTCGTCCAGAAAACCAAGCAGGTTCAGGTCAAGCTCTACCAAACCCTCGATTTTGATGATGTCTTTTTTTCCGTGCTTGCGGCTGCGGGCGTTTTTAATGATGGCAACCTCGCCGCCGAATTTGTCCAAATTCAGGGCCTTGTAGATGCGCATACAGCTTCCTGCCTTGATATGGTCGATGACGTAACCGGCCTCAATTCCACTGATGTTCAGCATGGCTGCGCCTCCAATCCCAGAAGATACATGATAAGCGCCATACGGACATACACGCCGTACTGCGCCTGCTTAAAGTAAACGGCGCGGGGGTCGTCGTCCACTTCAGTGGCAATCTCATTGACGCGGGGCAGGGGGTGCATGACAATCATTTCAGGCCCGGCCAGAGCGAGCTTGTCCGCATTGAGAATGAAGCGGTCCTTCAGGCGGATGTAGTCTTCCTCATTGAAAAAGCGCTCCCGCTGTACGCGGGTCATGTACAGGGCGTCAAGTTGGGGAAGCACATCTTCTATACGGCCGGTTTCCTCAAAGGGAATATGGTTTTTCACCAGCACGTCCTCCCGAACAAAATCAGGCAGGCGCAGTTCCTCCGGCGAGATGAGGACGAATTTGATGTCGGGGTAGCGGCTGAGGGCGGTGATAAGGGAGTGAACGGTGCGGCCGAACTTCAAGTCGCCGCACAGGCCGATGGTTAAGTCCTGAAGCCGTCCTTTTTCAGAACGGATGGTCAAGAGGTCGGTCAGGGTTTGGGTGGGGTGCTGGTGGCCGCCGTCTCCGGCGTTGATGATGGGCACCGGAGAGTAGAGGGAGGCCACCATGGGCGCGCCCTCCTTGGGATGCCGCATGGCGATGACGTCGGCATAGCAGCCCACCACCCGAACGGTGTCCGCCACGCTTTCCCCTTTGGAGACAGAGCTGGATTGGGCGGAAGAAAAGCCCAACACGCTGCCCCCAAGATTGAGCATGGCAGCTTCAAAGCTCAAACGGGTGCGGGTGCTGGGCTCGTAAAAGCAGGTGGCCAGTTTTTTGCCGTCGGCCACATGGGCATAGCGCTGAGGGTTGGCCTGAATGTCCTGAGCAACGGAAATCAGCCGGTCGGTCTCCGTAACGGACAAATCCAGAGGACTGAGCAGATGCCGCAACAAGAACGCACCTTCCTTTCATATGGCTCCCCGGTGAAATGGCAGTCCTGACGCGGACGGGGGAGAGCGCCGCGTACATACCTGTTCTGACCATTTAATTTACCATATCAAGGGCCGGCTGTCAACGGAGTGCGGCGCTCCATTCTGTTTCTTTGAAGCCGACTAATACAAAATCTGTCCCTACAAGGATGGGACGCTTGACCAGCATTCCGTCCGACGCCAGAAGCGTAAGCTGCTCCTCCTCGCTCATAGTTGGGAGCTTGTCCTTCAGCCGCAGCTCTTTATATAATAAACCGCTGGTATTGAAAAACCGTTTCAGCGGCAGCCCGCTTTTCTCCAGCCACCGCTTTAATTCGTCACGGGTGGGGGGATTGTCTTTGATATGTCTGCTTTCGAAAGCGGCGTTTTGGGCCTCCAGCCACTTTTTTGCCTTTTGGCAGGTGGAGCATTTGGGGTATTCGATAAATAACATATTGTATTCTCCTTTTTTGGCATATGTCTAACGCCAGTGTGGGCGCAAGCGGCGTGGGACCCAAAAGAAAAGACCGCCGCAGGCGGTCATTTTCTTTGGTGGAGCCGAGGGGAGTTGAACCCCTGTCCGAAAGCACTTCCACAGCAGCTTCTCCGAGCGCAGACGATCTTTTACATTCCCTTACTCAAGCGTGGGTCGTCACACTCTTGAGCTTGGTAGAGTCATAATGCGTGGAACGGTCAACTCTTTCCGAACGCACGGGCACCACTAAACGACGCCCAAACCCGGCTCGTGGTCCTTCCGGGCAGGACGGCTGCGTTAAGCCGCAGCGAGAACTACGTTATCGTTGTTCTTTAATTTATAAGTTGCCCATTTTTAGGATGATAGGCGCATCCGCTCGCTGCTCCTGCTTCTATGCCCCCGTCAAAACCGGTACGGCCCCGTCGTCGGCGCAAGCTGCATATCCCTCGCTTCCGGCCAAGGCCGAAAGCTCGCTCACTTCGCTACGCCTCCTCTCCGGAGAAAACTCGCGCTGCGAGCTTTCTCCGGTTAAGGGGTGCTTTTTTACGCCTTTTCAGGCGCGGGGTAGTCTATGTCAAAGGTCTCCACCGTGACGGATTGCATCCGCTGGGGTTGGAGGGGCTTGTCGCTGCGGTCGGTTTGGGTGCTGACAATCGTATCTGCGGCCTCCATGCCCTCGATGACCTTGCCGAAAGCGGCATACTCGCCGTCCAAATGGGGGGCGTCCGCTACCATAATGAAAAACTGGCTGCCGGCGGAGTTGGGCATCATGGAACGAGCCATAGACAACACGCCGCGGGTGTGCTTCAGGTCGTTTTGGAAACGGTTGCTGTTAAACTCACCCTTGATGGAATAGCCTGGGCCGCCCATGCCGGTGCCGTCCGGGCAGCCGCCCTGAATCATAAAGCCGGGAATAACTCGGTGAAAGATAAGTCCGTTATAGAAGCCCTTCTGCACCAACGAAATGAAATTGCGCACAGTGTTGGGAGCGATTTCTGGATAAAGCTCCGCTTTCATGACGTCGCCGTTTTCCATCTGGAAGGTCACGATTGGATTTTGCGCCATAGGGGATACCTCCTTGTTTTGTGTATTCAGAAACTGCCCCGCCGGGCGTTTTTCATGGTGCGGTCAATTTCGCGTTTGGCGTCCTTCGCGGCGGCGGCGTCACGCTTGTCGTAGAGCTTTTTGCCCTTGCACAGACCCAGCTCCAGCTTGACATAGGCACGCCTGAAATAGAGTGTCAGCGGCACCAGTGCATAACCGTCCTGCTTGGTTTTGACTCCCAGCTTCATGATTTCCCGCTTGTGCATCAGCAGCTTGCGGGGGCGCAGGGGGTCTTTGTTGAAGATGTTGCCCTTCTCATAGGGAGAGACGTGCATCCCGTGGACGGTCAACTCGCCGTCCTTGACGATGGCGTAAGCGTCCTTCAGATTGACATGTCCCAAACGGATGGACTTTACCTCCGTGCCGGCCAGTTGAACGCCGGCCTCGAATTTATCCTCCACGAAATAGTCGTGGTAGGCTTTGGGGTTCTTTGCAATGATTTTGATGCCCTCGGCCATGACCGGCGCCCCCTTTCTGCACTTCCAGCATTGCCCATTCAGGCACTTAGTATAACATACCCCGCAGTGCATCGCAAGAAAAAACAAGGCGATGAAAGAAAGTTGTAATGTTTCGGAGATAAAAAACCGCCCCCGGCTTTCGCCGGGGGCGGTTTCATTACACGTTTGGTGTGTAATGAGGGAATTAACCTTTGTCAGTAACCTTGGTGATGAAGACACCGGTTACAGCGCCGTCATCATTGACCTGGAAGACAACAGTATCGTTGGCGTCCTCGCCGATGTTCTCAACGCTGATGAGAGTCAGCTCGCCGTCCTCAATCACAGCAACGACACAGTCGCTGGTGTAGGAGTAGAACTCACTACCCAGACCCACAACGCCGTTAGCGGTGGCCTTAGTGCCGGTCGCCGTCTTGTCGGTGATCTCACCGCTCAGAGTAGCGACATTGTTCTTATCGTAGGTAACAGTGTCATACAGTGCGGTTGCAGTCACGGTGCTGCTGGTGCCGTCCTCAGCAACTGCCACATCGAGGTCAACAACCTGACCGTTCACAACAGCCTTGTAGGTGAAGAAGTTGCCGCGGTCAGAGGTCTTGGTAATCTTGACGTCCTTGTCATAGTAGACGAAGATCAGATCCTTCTTGGTGGAGGTCTGAGTAGCGCCGGTCAGGTACACAGCGGCAGCCACGCCGTCCTTCACCACAATCTGGCCGCTGACTGTATCGCCCTTCATGCTGGGCATGTTGGCGATACCGGTGTAAGCGGTGTAAACAGGCTTGCCGTTCTCCATGGTCATGACGATGAACACGGTTTTGCTGTTGGCATAATAGGTGGTGCTACCTGCGGTAAAGGCGGACTTACCTTTGACAATCTCAGTGGCTTTGTTCTCCACTGCAGTCTGAGTAGCGGCCACGGTCAGAGTGTGGACGCCGTCCGCATCAGAGGAGTAGGTGACCAGCTTGCCCTTCAGGGACTCATAGTCCTCCTTGGTCTGGACAGCCTTCACGGTGCCGTCAGCCAGCACCAGCTTAGCGTAATCAGCGGTGTTGAACAGTTCGCCGCCCTTGCCGGTGTCCTCAACATAGGCATAGACGGTCTCGCCGCTGGCCTTGTAGGTCTCCATGTGAATGGCATAACCATAGTTGTCGGTGTAGACAGTGACCTCGTCCTTCAGCGCGCCGCCATAGGCCTCAGCCTTGGTAGCGACCTGAGCACTGTAAGAGTAAGTCTTACCGCCCACGACCATGCTCTTTTCGGCAGTATAGGAGTTGAAAACACCCACAACGGAGGGAGCCTTCTCAACGCTCTGGATGCCCTTGCTGGCGATGTAGGTGTACAGAACCACATCGTCCTTTGCGAACGCGGTGGTTTCGAACCTGTCAGAGGCAGTAGCGCTGCCGCTGAGCTTGGTCAGGGTGATGTAAGCCTCGTTGCCGTTCTTGGCGGCCACGGGAGCGTTCACCTTGGCCACATAAGTGTTCACGGTGACAATTTTAATGGTCTTGGCCTCACGGTCATAGAAGACCTCGGTCACAGCGCCGTTTCCGCCAAACTTGACTTTCTTGTCGTTTTTGGCAATGTCCTTCTCCACGGCAGACTCGCCGTCTTCCTGAGTGCTGGCCTTAGCAGTGGCGGACAGGCCAAGGTCAGCGTAAATGGTACCGCCGGTGACCTCAGTGGTGTAGGTCTTGGTAGCGGACTTCGCAATCTTCACAGCATCGCGGCCATCCTTGAAGCTGTACTCAGTAGCGGGACGGCCGAAGTTGTCGGTAGCGGTTTTATTGGCAGTCGCGGCATAGCACTTCTCAATCAGAGTTGGGGTGCCCTTGTTGGTGTAGTTGTAGTCGCCGTTGGAGTTCTTGCCGTCAATCTCCCAGATGTTGGTGTCCAGAGCATTGAACATAATCTGGCAGGCTTCCTGACGGGTGATGGGCTTGGTAGCAGCAAAGCTGGAGTTCAGGCCATCAAACAGGCCGTTCTCGTTCGCCATACGGATGGCGTTGAGCTGCCAGTTGGGGCCGGTCAGCGTGGTGGTGGAATCGCTGGTGCTGCCGGAGAAGCCCAGAGCAATCAGCATCATCTTTGCCAGAGCGGCGCCGGTGAGCTGGCCGTCGGGGTTAAAGGTGGTAGCGGTCTGGCCGGCGATGATGCCGAGGCTCACGCAGTAGTTGATGGAGCCTTCAGCCCAGCTGTGGTTCGTCTTCACATCGGTGAACTTGGTGGTGCCGGCATAGTAGCCGAGGGTGGTCTCGTTGGAGCCAGCCTTGACCAGAGCCACCAGGCGGGCGCCCTGGGCGCGGGTCAGGGTGCCGTTGGGCTGGAACTGGTTCTGTCCCATACCGGAAATGACGTCCAAGCCAACCAGAGTATCAACAGCCTGGGTGTAGTTGATGCTGCTCTGGTCGGAGAACGCCGCGTTGGATCCGACAACCATAACGCCGAGCAGCATCACGGTAGCCAGAGCCAGAGAGAGAACTCTCTTGAGGTTCTTCATGAGTTTTGCCTCCTTTTTTATTTTCGCAAAGTGC
>JAAWDI010000039.1 GCA_022793685.1 Oscillospiraceae bacterium | reverse complement strand
GTCCCACAGGTGCGACGGGTGTTGCTGGTGAGGCTGGCCCTGTTGGCCCGACGGGTGCCACTGGCGCTGCTGGTGTGACCGGACCTACCGGTCCCATGGGCGCAACGGGTGCCGTTGGTGAGGCTGGCCCCATTGGTCCGACGGGTGCCACTGGCGCTGCTGGTGTGACCGGGCCTGCTGGCCCCACAGGTGCAACGGGGGCTACTGGTGAGGCTGGCCCTGTTGGCCCGACGGGTGCCACTGGCGCTGCTGGTGTGACCGGACCGACCGGCCCCACAGGTGCAACGGGTGCTTCTGGTGAGGCTGGCCCTGTTGGCCCGACGGGTGCCACAGGTGCTGCTGGTGTGACTGGACCTACTGGTCCCACAGGTGCGACGGGTGCCGCTGGTGTCACCGGCCCGACCGGTCCCACAGGCCCGACTGGTCCCACTGGTCCGGCAGTGACGGCCACAAGTATGAATGCCCAAAATACCACAGGCGGCACCATTTCCGTAGTGGTGGGTGGTACGCCAGTTCCTCTGGCTAACAACCAGAGTTTAGACGGCTTTACAGCAAACGGCGCCAATACACTGTTTACTGTGCCAACGACAGGCACCTATATGGTGACCTACCGAGTTAACACGACGGCTGGCGTGCTGTTGACGTCTCGGGTTATGCGTAACGGGACAGAGCTGCCGGGTTCGGCATTTTCTCCGGCGGTATCTGTTTCTGACTACTCGGCAACTGTCATCACACCTTTGACTGCGGGGGACACGCTGCAATTGCAGCTGGCCGGACTCTTGGGCGCAGTTGCGCTCCAGGGCGGCGCAGGAGCCAGCATGACAGTGGTGCGTCTGGCCTGACGCATTTTCTCTGCTGTCTGAAACGGCAGAAGCCCCCATGCTTTCCGGCATGGGGGCTTCTTATCTTTCATTGAAAAGGAGAATGGCTCTGTGAATACCATCAGCCTTTGCATGATAGTACGGGACGAGGAAGATGTGCTGAACCGCTGTCTGGCTTCGGTTGCTGATTTGGTGGATGAAATGATTATTGTGGATACAGGCTCCACAGACCGCACCAAGGAAATTGCGGCGGAATACACGGATAAGCTGTATGACTTCCCATGGGTCGATGATTTTGCCGCAGCCAGAAACGCAGCTTTTGACCGGGCAAGCTGCGACTACTGTATGTGGCTGGATGCCGACGATGTTTTGACAGAAGAGGCACGCCGGGAATTTATCCGGCTAAAGGTGTCGCTCGGCCCTGAAGTGGATGTGGTGATGATGCGCTATCACACCGGCTTTGATGAAGCGGGAAACGTCACCTTCTCCTACTATCGGGAGCGCATCATCAAAAACCGTCTTGGGATGCGGTGGAAGGGCGCGGTCCATGAAGTGATTGAGACCAAAGGGAACGTCATTTATTCAGAATGTACCGTAACCCATAAAAAGCTGCACCCCTCCGACCCAGAGCGGAACCTGCGCATTTTTGAACGCCTGATTGAGGCGGGGGAGCAGTTGGACCCAAGGCAACAGTTTTACTATGGACGGGAGCTATACTACCACAAGCGCTATGCGGACGCCCTTGCCGTTTTTGAGTCCTTCCTTGCCGAGGAACAGGGGTGGCTGGAAAACAAGCTGGACGCCTGCCGACACTGTGCCTATTGCTGGTATGGACTGGGCAACGATGAGAAGGCTTTAGAAGCGTTGCTCCGCAGCTTTGCCTATGACCTGCCCAGGGCGGAGCTGTGCTGTGATATAGGGCAGCACTTTCTTGACCGGTCGCTTTGGCTTCAAGCGGCCTATTGGTATCAGCGGGCATTGGAGTGTGAGCGGCGGGACGACCGGGGCGGTTTTATCCTCCCAGACGCTTATGGTTATACCCCCTGCATCCAGCTTTGCGTGTGTCTCAGCAGGCTGGGGAGACAGGAGGAGGCCAGCGCTTATAATGAGAGGGCCGCCGTTTTCAAGCCGGAGTCTCCGGCAGTGACCCACAATCGGGCCTATTTCGCCAAGTATGTTGGTTGAAGGGTGGTTCCGACAACGCAAACAGGCTCCCTTCCGGGCGGGAAGGGAGCCTGTTTACATTGCTTATTTAGATGGCCTGTTCGGTGCGGGTGATGAAGTCGTCCTGCGTTTTCTTGTCCAGCGAAACGAAGTAAGTGGAGAAGCCCGCGATTCGGACAATCAAATCCTGATAGGCGCTGGGGTCTTTCTGGGCCTTGTGCAGCGCCTCGGTGCCCACCACGTTGAACTGAACCTGCATACCGCCAAGACGGAAGTAAGTCTTGATGAGCTGCTGCAGCTTCTTGGAACCCGCTTCGCTGGCCACGCTGGTGGGGGAGAAACGGATGTTGAGCTGGTCGCCGTTGCTCAAAATGCGGTGCGGCAGCTTGGCCGCGGAACGCAGATAGGCGGTGGGGCCGTTCTTGTCAAAACCCTGCCGCGGGGAGATGGCGTCTGCCAGCGGTTCGCCCGTTTTGCGGCCGTCTGGGGTGGCGGTGGTGGCCAGACCCTGGCGGATGTGGGCGGTCATGGTGAAGGTGCCGCCGGAGAAGTTGCCGCGGGCGTTGGTGCCCTGCGCCATGATGTCCCCGAACAGACCCAACGCCCAAGTGGCCAGTTCATCCACCTCGTCGTTGTCGTTGCCGTAGTGGGGGACTTCGTTGATGATGGTCTGGCGCAAGTCCTCATAGCCCTCCCAGTTGGCGGCCAGCGCGTCGTACATCTCGCGGAGGGAAACAGTCTTGTCGTCGAAGCAGAGCGTCTTGATTGTCATCAGGCTGTCCGCGATGTTGGAGGTGCCGCAGGCGCACAGGCCAATTCGGTTATACTTGGCGCCGCCGTGGTTCACGTCCTTGCCGCTTTCCAGGCAGCCATCCATCAACGTGGAGGCCACGATGCAGGGGAAGTTTTCGCCGTAAATAAGCTCGAACATATTGGCATAGGACATACACCAGTCAAGGGCGAACTTCACCTGCTGGGCGAAAGCTTCCTTGAACTCCTCAAAGCTCTCATACTCATACAGCTTCTTGCAGGGCAGGCCCATTTTGCCCGTCAAGGGGTTGACGCCGCCGTTGATGGTGATGGGAATCATGACCACCATGTTCCAGATGGATTCCTGTCCCACGCAGCCGCAGGCGGGCCATTCGTTGCCGGTTCCGGCAGGCTCCACACAGCCCACGATGCTGTAATCATACGCATCTTCTTCCGACAGGCCGATGTCCATCAGCGACTTGACGATGATTTCATCGTTTTGAAGCTGGGGGATGCCGCCGGAGAGCTTGTTGGACTCGATGGCCAGCGTCCAAAGCTCGTCGGGCGTGCCCGCATGGATACGCAGCGCCACGGTGGGGTCGGGCAGGTGCATCCGGCCATAGGTTTGCAGGAAAGCGTAAGTGGCGGGCGTGGTGCAGTCGGTGCCGTCAGGCATACAGCCGCCCAAGGTCAGGTTGATGCCGGCGGTGGGCGTCAGGCCGTTGTAGATGGCGGCATACAGGTTTTTTCCGTTCTTTTTCAGGTTGATGATGGCGTTGTTGTTCATAAAGAAGCCAGGCAACACGATGATGTCGCTCAGCCGCAGGATGAAAGCGTCGGTGTATTCCTGTGCCTGCTCCATGGTGATTTTGCCCTCGTTCAGTTCCTTCTGGAGCAGGTGGCCGGTGTACCAGTCCATGCGGCCAATGGATTCACCGTGCTGCTGGGCGTCGGTGGAGAGCATGAGCTGATAGAAGATACCGGCCTGCAAGCCCTCCCAATAGGTGCGGGCGGGATGCTCCATAATCCAGTCCAGACTGTCCGCCATGCGAAGCAGCTCCGCCTTGCGAGCGGCGTCGGAAACGGTTTCCGCCCTGGCGCGGCACGCCTTTGCATAGTTTTTGGAGAGCAGAATAGCGGCGTCACACACACGTACCACCGCGTGATAGAAGAGGTAGGTGCGGGCGCTGTCTCCGAAAATCTTGCCCCGCATTTCGTCCAGCTTGGCCATAGCCTGAGCACGCACCGCGCCGAAGCCGGTGTTAATGGCTTTGTTGAAGTTGGCAATGTAATGGCCCTGAGGCATACCGGCCACGCCGCGGAAGTTCGGCTCGTATTTGCTGGCTGGAATAATGAAGCCGGTGCCGCACTGCTCCCAGAAGTCATCGGTGAGCGCGCCCTCCACCGTTTTGGAGATGGTCTTGTCCTTCCAGTACTCGTAAGCGTCCTTGAAGATGGCGCGGGCCTCGTCGGTCATACTGATGGAATCGCCGGTCTGCCATGCCTCACGGAAGTCTCATCGTCGTCCACCACGCCGGGAATCCAGGTGCACGTCCATTCTACATAGGGGCTGAGGGAGCGCTCGTCAGGGCCAGGGGTACCCACGAAGACGTCGTCGTCAAAGACGTTGTACTGCTTTGTTTTCGCCCACTCCAGCAGTGCGCCGGAGCGCCGGAGAAGGGGATGCTCATTGTGGTGGGCTTTGCAGTAGTCGGTATAGATTTTGGTGCGCTCTGCGTTGATGGTCATGTATTTGCCGCCGGTAAAGGCATCGCGTTTGGCACGGATGCGCTGGATACGCTCGGAAATGGGTGCAAATTGAAACATGAGACACACTCCCTCACAATCTGATTGTATTAATTGTACAATGAAACGCGGGAAAAAGCAATGGACATTTGGGCAAAAATACGGTACACTGTAAAAAACCGACAAGAGGGAAGTGGGAGATATGTCAATGCTGACTGGAAAAACCTATGATATTCAAGGGTTCAGCGTACAGGACGGGCCGGGGATACGAACGACCGTATTTCTCAAGGGCTGTCCGCTGCGCTGCCCGTGGTGCCATAGTCCGGAATCGCAGGCGTTTCCGACAGAATTAAACTGGATGGGAATACGGTGTCTGGGACTGGATGCCTGCGGCAAGTGCCTGAATGTTTGCCCAAACAACGCCATCAGCCGCGGCGCGGAGGGAACCACCGCACTGGGGGAGCCAATTACATATCCAAAAGTGGACAAGAGCAAGTGTGTGGACTGCGGCGCCTGCGCCAATGTGTGTAAGGCGTCAGCACTTTACTTGTGCGGTGACGACAAGACGGTGGACGAGGTGATGCACCGCCTGCTGCGGGACCAGCCCTTCTTTGAGGAGTCGGGGGGCGGGGTCACCGTCTCCGGCGGCGAGTGCCTGTGTCAGCCAGAATTTACGTTAGAGCTGCTGAAGCGCTGTAAGGCGGCAAAGATTCACACGGCGGTGGACACCACCGGCTATGTTAAGTGGGAGGTCATGGAAGCGGTTTTGCCTTACACCGACCTGTTTTTATATGACCTGAAATGTATGGACAGCGCCCTGCACAGGCAGGTCATCGGCGTACCCAACGAGTTGATTTTAGAGAATGCCGTGCGTATTGCGGAGGCAGGCGGGCGGATGCAGGTGCGTATTCCGGTGATTCCGCTCTTTAATGATTCAGAGGCACACTTTGACCGTTACGGCGAATTTCTTTCCAAGATAAAGGACGCGGTGGATATTGTCCAGCTTTTGCCCTATCACAATTTGGGGGTGTCCAAGCACCAGCGGCTTTTGAAGGAGGAGCAGGTGTTTGTGGCGGAGCCGCCGTCAGACGCTTTGATGCAGGCGCGAAAGAAGCAACTGGAAGGCTATGGCCTGCCGGTGATGATTCACTAATAGGGAGGGAAAGACATGAGCGAGAATCAGAAAAAGTATACCCTGATTGACGGATTGACCTTGCAGCCCCATGACATTGGCAGCAAGCGCATCGTCCGCGCCGCATGGCTGGATGACGAGGAGGTGCCGGGCGCGCCTTACTTTGACGCAGTGTGGGTGGTGGACGACATTCCTGAAGGGCCGGAAGAGCATTCTCACGATTTTGAGGAGTATCTCGGCTTTATGTCAGGCGACCCCAGCACCTATGACCTTGGCTGCACCGTGGAGTTTGAGGTGGACGGAGATGTAATCCGTTCCACAAAGAACTGTATCCTCTATGTACCGGCTGGTGTAAAGCATTGCCCCTTCCGAGTGCTCAACGTCACGCGACCGGTGCTGATGTATTCCGGCGGGCCGAATGTGAACTATCAGCGCAAATACGAGGACGGTACTTACCGGAAAAATTGAAACCATACGAAAAATGGGAACGGCAAAATGCCGTTCTCATTTTTTGTGGCTTATGATTGCGGGCAGGTGATTTCCATGACCTGTTCAATCATTTGGTGCAGCAAGCGGCTTTCCTCCGTATCCGCCGCCCGGTAATAGACCTCTTTTCCGTCCCGACGGCTGACAATCAGGCCACTGGCTTTCAGCGTTCTGAGATGGTGGGATACAGCGGGGCTGGACATTTCCAGCATGGCGGAAATATTGAGCACGCATTCTTCACAGTGGCACAGAAGCCAGAAGATGCGTATTCTGGTGGTGTCGCCGAGCTGTTTGAATACCTCCGCCACGGTCTGAAAGTGTGCTACACAACTCAGTTGCTTTTGAAGCAGTATGGTCTCCGGCTGCTCTCCGTGGTCATGGGGCAATGAGATGCTGGTCATGGTGCATTCTCCCTTCCTGAGATGGCTCGCTCTGCCAGATGGAAAAGTGATTTTACCTCTTGACTTCTTCTTTTGCCAGCATTATACTACAAACAGAACAATTAAACAAGTGCTTAATTGTTAGGGAAATAATTTTGCGAAATAGGGAGGTTTTTTTATGAAGAAGACTTATAAAATTGAGGTGGATTGTGCCAACTGTGCCAATTTGATGGAGGATGCTGCGTGCAGAACTGCCGGCGTGCAGAGTGCGACAGTCAATTTTATGACCCAGAAAATCATTGTGGAATTTGAGAACGGACAAAGCCCTGAAGCAGTGATGGAAGCGGTGCGTAAGGCCTGTAAAAAGGTCGATCCTGACTGCGAGATTTTTCTTTGAGCTATATATGTGAGGAAACGCCCTGAAACCGTACCATGGCAAACAGGGCTTTTTCTGCGGAGAATAAATAAATGATTAAGCATACATTGAAAGGATGGTTGCGATGCAGGAGTTGATTGTAAGCCTGCTCTTGCTCGCCGTGATTGTTGCGGCGGCGGCGAGCCTCATTTGGATAGGCCGGCGGAAGGATGGCATGACAGGGAAGCAGAAAACCATGATGCTCCGCATTTTGATTGCATCGGCAGTCCTGCTTTGTCTCCAGCTTATTCCGGCGGAGATGTTTTCCCGGCTGGATGGGGTGTGGTTCCCATCGGTGGGGCGCTGGCTCCGTTTTGTCTGCTATCTGGCCGACTACCTTATCATCGGATACGACATTTTGAAGAAGGCTGCAAAGGGGATTCGCAACCGTCGGGTCTTTGATGAAAACTTTCTGATGGCAGTGGCTACTGTGGGTGCAATGGCTCTTGCTATCTATGAAAATGGAGAATATCTGGAAGCAATCGCCGTCATGCTGTTTTATCAGATTGGAGAGTGGTTCCAGGGGTATGCCGTCGGGAAGAGCCGCCGCAACATCGGCAGCCTGATGGACATTCGCCCCGATTATGCCAATGTGGAGCATGATGGGAAGCTGACGCAGGTTGACCCGGATGAGGTGGAGATTGGCAGTATCATTGTGGTGCAGCCGGGGGAGAAGGTGCCCATTGACGGTGTGATTGTGGAGGGAAGTTCCAGCCTGAACACCAGTGCCCTGACGGGCGAAAGCCTGCCGCGGGAAGCTGCTGTCGGGGATGAGGTAATCAGCGGCTGTATCAGTATGACGGGCGTTCTGAAGATACGGACGACGAAGGAATTCGGAGAATCCACAGTCTCCAAAATACTGGATTTGGTGGAAAACGCAAGCTCCCGCAAGTCCAAATCCGAGGACTTCATCTCGAAATTTGCCAAGGTGTACACACCGGCGGTCTGCTATGGCGCATTGGCGCTGGCGGTTATACCGCCGCTTGTTCAGATATTCCTGATAGGGGTGCCGGCGGACTGGGGAGCATGGCTCTACCGTGCACTGACCTTCCTGGTTATCAGCTGTCCCTGCGCATTGGTCATCAGTATCCCATTGAGCTTTTTTGCCGGAATTGGCGGGGCCAGTCAGGAGGGCGTTCTGGTCAAAGGCTCCAATTATTTGGAGATACTCTCGCAAACCAAGTACGTCGTATTCGACAAGACGGGAACCCTCACAAAAGGCGCCTTTGAGGTGGAAGCGATTCACCATGCCGCTATGGAGGAAGGGAAGCTGCTGGAATATGCTGCTCTGGCGGAAAGCGCTTCCTCCCATCCCATCAGTAAAAGCCTGCGGCAGGCCTATGGAAAAGAAATTGACCGCAGCCGCGTGACGGATATTCAGGAGATAAGCGGAAACGGCGTGACGGCGATGGTGGACGGTGTTGCAGTAGCTGCCGGGAACGACAAGCTGATGAGGCAGTTGAATATCCCCCATCGGGATTGCCATCAGACCGGAACCATTATCCATATGGCCATAGACGGGGCCTATGCGGGCCACATTGTGATTGCCGACGTGGTAAAGCCACATGCAAAGGAGGCCGTTTCCGCCCTCAAAAGGGCGGGGGTGGAGCAGACCGTTATGTTGACCGGAGACACAAAGCGGGTGGCGGAACAGGTGGCTGCGAATTTGGGCATTGACGAGGTGTACAGCGAGCTGCTCCCAGCCGATAAGGTCGAAAAGGTGGAGAAACTGCTGGAAAGAAGCTCCGGCAGGGCAAAGCTGGCCTTTGTCGGCGACGGCATCAACGACGCGCCGGTGCTGTCAAGGGCGGACATCGGCATTGCCATGGGCGCGATGGGGTCGGACGCGGCCATTGAAGCGGCGGATATTGTCCTGATGGACGATGACCCGCTCAAGATTGCAAAGGCCATCAAGATTTCTCGGAAGTGCCTCGGCATTGTTTATCAGAACATTGTTTTTGCGCTGGCGGTCAAATTTGCCTGCCTTGCTTTGGGCGCAGCGGGAATTGCCAATATGTATTTGGCGATTTTTGCGGATGTGGGCGTGATGGTGCTTGCAGTGCTCAACGCTATTCGGTGCCTGTTTGTGAAAAACCTATAATCTTAAAAAGCGAAAAGAAAGAGCGCGGCGCAGATTTCTGCGCCGCGCTCTTATTTAAAGTTGAAATGTACTGAAATCAGATGTGCAATGCCGCCTGGAACGCGCCGTTGACAGCGCCGTAAATGGTGCCGATTTCCTTTGCGTCGCCGATGACGTACACGTCGGTCTCAGGCGCGCAGTGGCGCATGGACTCGGCGTCGTCGCGCAGGGGAACCAGACCCATGGCCAGCAGGACGGTGTCGGCCTCGTACTCCACGGTCTTGCCGGTGGCAAGGTCGGTGCAGACTACGCAGTTGTCCTTGATTTCCATCAGGCGGTTCTCGTAGTGGACGGGCAGCTGCTTTGCGTCGATGATGGACATGAACTCCTTGGCGCTGGTGCCGGAGCTGGCATACAGCTTGCTGAGGTTGGCGTCGTGGCTGGCCATTTCGACTACCTCCACATGCTTGCCCTTGTCGATGAACTCAATGGCTGCCTCAAGGCCGACAGCGCCGGCGCCCACAACCACAATCTTTTCACCCACAGGAGCCTTACCCATTTCGGCATGGGGCGCCCAACTGACGTGGGGCTTGTCGATGCCGGGCAGGTTGGGGATGAGGGGACGGGAGCCGTTGGCGATGATGATAGCGTCGTAGCCCTCAAGGTCAAGCAGCTCCTTGGTGGCCTCGGTGTTCAGCAGCACCTTTGCGCCGTATTTTTTGGCGTACTTCTTGGCCTGATAGCGGAGCCACTTCAGGTAATCCTGGCAGTCCAGCTTGAAGGGCGGGATGGCCGCGCCGATGACGTTGCCGCCCAGCTCGCCGCTCTTCTCGTACAGGGTAACGTCGTGGCCGCGCTCGCACAGGGTCATCAGAGCCTGAATGCCGCCCGGGCCGCCGCCGACGACGGCAACGCGCTTCTTCTCACGGGCCAGAGGCACCACGCCGTCGCGCAGCTCGCTGGTCATGGCGGACATGGGGTTGACCGCACAGAAGATGGGCTTGGGCACAAACAGATGCTTGGTGCAGGTGTCGCAGCGCAGGCAGGGGCGGTGCTCCTCCGGCATGTCGTGGGCGTACTTGTTGGGCATGTCGGGGTCGGCCATCAGCGGACGGCACATGGCGACGAAATCAGCCCAACCGTTGCCGATGATTTCCTCGGCCATTTCGATGCTGGTGATGGAGCCGACGGTGGTGACCAGCAGGTCGGGATAGGCCTTTTTCACGTCGGCCGCATAGTGGACGTTGAAGCCGCGGTTCATCAGATAGTTCTGGCACCAGTTGCGGTAGTAGGCCATGTGGTCGTCGCTGTGCAGGCCGGCAGAGACGTGGAGAATGTCGATGTGGTCCTTCAGGTAGCCAATCAGCTCCAGCGTCTCGTCAAAGTGCATACCGTCGGGGGCAATCTCATCGGCGGAGATGCGGAACTCGATGACGAAGTTCTCGCCGCACTTCTCACGGATGGCGTCGCACACCTCGATGGCGAAGCGGGCGCGGTTTTCCGTGGAGCCGCCGTATTCGTCGGTGCGCTTGTTGAAGCGGGGGCTGGTGAACTGGCTGATGAGGTTGCCGTGGCCGCCGTGCACCAGAACGATGTCCATGCCGGCGCGCTTCATGCGCTGGGCGGCCATGGCGTACTTGTCCACCGTCTCCTTGATTTTCTCGTGGGTCATCTCGATGCAGGGGATAGGCTCACGGCCGTTCTCCTTGGCGCGGGCAAGCTCGTTCTCCGTGATGCGGGAGGAGGAGCTGAAGGGCGCGTGGCCAACCGTCTCATAGGCGGTGTTTTCGCCGTTATGGTTGATTTCCAGCGAGGCGTGGCAGCCGTACTGCTTGCACATATCGGCATAGCGGGCCAGGTTCAGGATGCGGTCGTCGGTGCTCAGGTCAAGCTGATAGGCCTCGTCCTTACATTCGGTGATGTCGATGGAGGAGTTGCCGAGGTACAGGGTGGTAACGCCGCCCCGGGCAAACATGCGCATCCAGTCGATGAGTTCAGGGGTGACCTCTCCGTCCCGTCCGGCCAGGTTGGGGGAGGGGGGAGCAAGAACGATACGGTTCTTGAAGTCGATGCCCCGGATACGAATGGGGGCAAATACGTGGGAATACTTCGAGCCCATGGTGATTCCTTCCTTTCGATTGTGAAAATATGAACAAGATGCAGGGGAATTTCCGCCCCTCCATTGTACCATTTTCACAGTGAAAAAGGCAAGGCCCATTTCAATGACGCGATATTCCCATAACGCTATAAAGGATGAAAAAAGTAGCGCGGCGCGCGTTTTTGTGCTATTCTTGTAACAAAGGCAAAACAGAAGGGGGAAACAGGAATGTCAGAACGGAACACACCGATGAAGAAACGCAGCGACCTGATGGGTGAAAAGGTGGCGGAGGCCATTCGCCGCCGCCATATGGAAGCGTGGTATTGCCCTACGGCAGCGGAAGCGGTTGAAAAGATTTTAGAGCTGATTCCCCAAGAGCACACCGTGGCTTGGGGCGGCAGCGAGACCATGCGGGAGCTGGGCGTGCAGGAAAAGCTGAAGTCCCGCGGACAGGCGCTTTTTGACCGGGACGCCGCCAAAACGCCGGAGGAGCGGCTGGAGCTGATGCGTCAGGCCATGACCTGCGGCACTTATCTGATGAGCAGCAACGCCGTTGCCGAAAGCGGCGAGCTGGTGAACATCGACGGTACGGGCAATCGGGTGGCGGCGCTCGCCTACGGCCCAGAGCAGGTCATTGTGGCGGTGGGCGTGAACAAGGTGGTCAAGTCGCTGGAGGACGCTGTCCGCCGTGCGCGGAATTTTGCCTCGCCTGTGAATGTCCAGTGCTTCGGCCTGAGCACCCCGTGCAGCCGGACGGGCGAATGTGCCGATTGCACCAGCGACGACTGCATCTGCGCCCAGATGATAATCACCCGATTTTGCCGTCCCGCAGGCCGCATTAAGGTGGTGCTGGTCGGGGAACCGCTGGGGTTCTAAAGGAAAACACGGCTTTTCACGCTCCCTGCGGGAAGGTGAAAGCAGATTGTAACATATTTGGAGGAAGTGCCATGCGCACCGCTTTATATCATCATACGCCCCTTGGAATGTTGGTCATTGAGGAGGACGGCGCCGGTATTTGCCGCTTGAGCCGTGAGGCGGCGGTCAGCGTCCGTCCGGACGTTTTTATCGGTGCAACCCCTCTGCTGGACGCAGCCGCCCGGCAGCTGGACGAGTATTTTGCAGGCAAGCGAAAGACCTTTGACCTGCCGCTTTCCCTGGAGGGGACGCCCTTTCAGAAATCGGTCTGGCGGGCTTTGTCCGACATCCCCTATGGAGAGACGCGGGCTTACGTTGACATTGCGGAGGCCATCGGAAAGCCCAAGGCTTGCCGGGCGGTTGGCATGGCCAACCACGCGAACCCGGTGATGATTGTCGTTCCCTGCCATCGGGTGGTGGGCAAGGACGGCAGCCTGACAGGCTATGGCGGCGGCCTTCCCATGAAGCAGTTCCTGCTGGATTTAGAGCGTAAGGGCAAACGGTGAAAAAAGCGCGCACCTTCGGTGTGCGCTTTTTTTGGCGTCCATGCAGGAAAAATGAAATAAATCTTAAGGAAAAGTTTGCTGCTTCTATGAATTTTTCTGATATGCTCCCACCAAAGAGGGGAGGAAATGCCGTATGGACTACGCATTGAGGCTGTTTTTTGAAGTGGTTCCCATCACCTGCTTGGTGGGGGCGGTTTACGGTGTTCTGCGGTACCGCCGTGTCAAAAAACAGGGGATTACCGTAAAAAGGAGCATAGAGCTGGCGCGGTTTTTGTTTGTGTGCTACCTCACCGGCCTTATCAATCTTGTTTTGGTGCCGAACAACCTCTGGACTTATATCTGGTATTACCTTCGCAACGGCTATCCCGGCTGTACGGTTGGGCCGCTGTTCCAGCTTAGCTATAACCTTGTGCCGTCCTTTTTCAGGATATGGGCGGGGGAGCTGACAGCGGGCGGCTGGGTCAAAACCATGCTGACGGGGAACCTGCTCATGCTGGCACCCATGGGTTTGCTTCTGCCCTTTGTGACGGACAGACTGAACAAGCGGAATATGGCGCTTGTGGCGGTGGGGATACCTGTTGCCATTGAGTTGCTTCAGCCCATTGTGGGGCGCAGCTTTGACGTGGACGACATTCTGATGAACTTCCTTGGTATTTTGGTGGGCTTCGCGGCGGCGGCTTTGGTTCGGTATATAGGAAAATTCGCGCATGAAAAAACGGCATGACCCTTGCGGTCATGCCGTTTTCCACTGCAAACAGAAAAGACTCATTCACCCAAATCGAGCTTGAATTTCAAGTCGCCTGTAATGAGGCGCGCCACCTGAAGCACCAGCTCCAACGGGTCGTCCTGCATATCGTTGCGTACCCAGTCCAGCAGCATCCCCATCAGGGCAAAGGTATAAAAGCGGGCGATGAGCGCGCAGTCCTCGGGGGAGGTGTCCTGATTGGAGTGGGAATTGGCCACCAGGCTAACAAACAGCGGGTGGGAGACCTTGAAAATAAACTGGTCGAGGTCGTCCCGATTGGGGGAATGGAATACCTTCAAAATGAGCAGGCGGTGCTCCATGATGCACTCAAAGGTTTCCTTCAGGCTTTCCTGCCAGGTGCGGCGGTTGATGTCGGCCAGAACACGTTCCGCTTCATCGACGAAAATCCACTCGATTAAATCATAAATATCCTTGAAATGATAGTAGAAGGTCTGGCGGTTGACCTCAGCCTCTTCCACGATGTCTTTGACCGTCACCTTTTCCAGCGGCTTTTTGGTGAGCAGCCGCTCAAAAGCGCCGGACAGCGCCCGCTTCGTGATTTTAGACAAAGGTACCACCTCCTGTGGAAAGTTGTTATACAGTTTAACACATTTTCCCTGAAAAAGTCAATGCCCGCCGACAAAAGCAAAGGCAGGTGCCCGCCATACACCGGCCTGCCGGACAGGGGCCAGCACCGTGATACCGGACAGGCCGGAGAAGAGGGCGCAGTCGCCGCCGACAGGCACGATGGCCTGCCAAACGCGGAACTCTTCCGTAGGTGCGGTCAGACGGAGGGAAACCGTGTGAGTGCGGCCGGGCGGCAGGTAAAGCAGGGTGGACACAGCGCCGTTGGCCAGGGAAAAGGACGCTTCCGCTCCAATGGCAGCGCCGTCCACCTGCCATTGGAGCGTTCCGGTTACCGGAACCAGTACATTGGAGAACTGTGCAGTGACCTGCGTTCCGTGAAAGGGTGTTGTCTTGCCGGACGACAGAACGCATTGGGCTGCGGTCACGCTCTCTCCTTTGGCGGTGGAGGCTCCGGTGGGGTAGACATAACGGTCAAGGTATTCCTCCAGTGTAACGCCGAGGTGGTATATCTCCGTGGCTGCATCCACGCCTACATAGCGGAAATGCCACGCCTCGTCCTTATAGCCCGTAATCCACTCGTTGGCCTTGGTGTAGCGAATAATAAAGCCGTATTCATGGAGGTGCTTCAGCGCCCACGAATGGGCCGCCGTGCCGCCGAATTGGGTGTAAACGCCGCCGTTGGACACGTCGATGGCAAGGCCAGTCTGGTGTTCCGAATGGCCGGGACGGGCGCTGTACCGGTCTGCGGCCGCTGTGCCGTCCTGCGCGCTGTACCGGCTGTAAAGGGACTGCTGCAAGCCATAGCTGCGGTAGCCCGACACTCCGGTGATGACCACGCCGTCCCGCCGCGCGGCGGCGGCCATGTCGTCGAAGGCGGCGGCAGCCTCCGCCCGAAGGGTTGCGCCGTTGCCGTAACGCAGGGTGGTCAGGTCGTTTGGAACATAGTCCGACGGCAGACGGTGGTACTTGTTCACCAACACCAGCAGAGCGTCTGGCTCGCCCACGTCGGCAATGTCCGTATAAAAGGGGCGGTTCAGCCCGATGTTGACCAAAGTGACCGCCTGCTCTTCAGAATAGGCGGGGTGGGCCTGTTGGTAGGCGGCGTATGCTTCCGCCCGTTCCGGATGATAGTTGCGGGGAACAGGCGGCTCCAATGCGAGAGCGGCGGGGGAAAGTGCCAACAGTCCTGCCAGCAGCAGCGCGGCGGCGCGGGGAAGGCGTTTCAAGTTTAAGACCCCCATTCCTTTGATTTGGATGATTTTATCATGGGAAAGAGGGGATTGCAACTGAATTTGGGCTTGCTTTTTTTCCCGTTTGGATTATCATGGTATGGGTAAGAATGAGACGTGCCTTTTATGCGGCACAAGGAACAAAGGAGCGCAGACATGACGAAGATTGACATTTTTTCCGGCTTTTTAGGCGCGGGCAAGACCACCCTCATCAAAAAGCTGCTGGACGAGGCCTTCAAGGGCGAAAAGCTGGTGCTCATCGAAAATGAATTCGGCGAAATCGGCATTGACGGCGGCTTTCTGAAAGAGGCCGGCATTCAAATTTCTGAGATGAATTCCGGCTGCATCTGCTGCTCGCTGGTGGGCGATTTCGGCGTGGCGCTGAAAAAAGTGGTGGAGGAATACCAGCCGGACCGGGTATTGATTGAGCCGTCCGGCGTGGGCAAGCTGTCCGACGTGATTCGCGCGGTGGAGCAGGCTGGGGAAGCGCTTCCCATGGAGCTGGGCAGCGCTGTCACGGTGGTCAACGCCAAGCGGGCCAAGATGTATTTGAAAAACTTTGGGGAATTCTTCAACGACCAGGTGGAGCATGCCGGAACGGTTATCCTCAGCCGCACCGGCGATATGGAGCAGGAGAAGCTGGAGCAGGTGACCGCCATGCTTCGTGAGCACAACGGCGAGGCGGCCATCATTACCACGCCGTGGGAGCAGTTGACGGGCGCGCAGATTCTGGAGGCCATGAGCGGCCATTCCATGGCAAAGGCATTGCTGGAAGAGGCGCACCACCATCATCACCACGAACACGAACACCATCACGGCCATGAGGAGCATCATGAGCACGACCATGGCCACGAGCACGGCCACGAGCACGACTACGACCATGACCATGACCACGAGCATCACCATCACGAGCATGACCACGACCACCATGACCATGGCGAAGATTGCACCTGCGGCTGCCACGACCATGACCATCATCACCACCACCATGACGCCGACGAGGTGTTCCAGAGCTGGGGGAGGGAAACGCCCCGCCGCTACACCAAGGAGGAGCTGGAGCAGGCGCTGGCGGCGCTGGACGGAGAGGAATACGGCGTTATCCTGCGGGCCAAGGGGATTCTCCCTTCGGCGGAGGGCGACGGCTGGTACCACTTCGATTTCGTCCCCGGCGAGCGGGAGGTGCGCCAAGGCGGCGCAGATTACACAGGCCGCCTGTGCGTCATCGGCAGCGAGCTGAAGGAGAACAAGCTGGCGGAGCTGTTCCATCTCTGATTTAGGAGGGATTCATATGGGCGAGCCTATCCCTATTTACCTCATCAACGGTTTTTTGGACGCGGGTAAAACGTCTTTTATCCGTCCCATGCTGGAGGGCAACGACTTCACACAGGACGAGCGAACCCTCCTGCTGTTGTGCGAGGAGGGCGAGGAGGAATACGACGCGCAGGCCCTCCAATACCACGACGTGAGCGTGGTGATGGTGGAGGAGCAGGAGGAATTGACCGGCGAGTTTCTCCGTGCCTGTAAAAAGAAATACCGCCCCACCCAAATCGTCATCGAGTGGAACGGTATGTGGGGTATGGAGCACATCATCAAGGAGTTGCCGCGGGACTTTGACCTATATCAAATCGTCACGTTGGTGGACGCGGGCACCTTTGAGAACTATGCCGCAAACCTCGGCCCCGTTATGATGGAGAAGATACTGAACACGGACATGGTCATTTTCAACCGCTGCACCAACGAGCTGAAGGAGCGCTTGCGCAAGCGCAACCTGAAGATGCTCAACCGCCGGGCGGAGATGTATCTGGAATTTGGCCCTGACCATGCGGAACCGTATGACAGCGGCCTGCCGCCCTTTGATATGTCCGGCCCTGTGCTGGAGCTGGATGACCGAGACTATGGCGTGTGGTATGTGGACGTGATGGACCATCCTGAACGCTATGAGGGCAAAAGCGTCCGGTTCTGCGGCATGGTTGCCAAATCGGAGCAGTTCCCAAAGGGGAGCTTTGTAGCGGGGCGCTTTGCCATGGTGTGCTGTGCGGAGGACACCACCTTTTTAGGCATGATATGCAAAGGCCCAGAGCACACGGAGCTTGAAAACAAGGATTGGGTGGAGGTCACGGCAAAGGTAAAGTGCGAGTATGTGGAGCTTTACAAGGGCGACGGCCCTATACTATACACCGAAAAGGTGGAGCGCTGCCTGCCGCCCAAGGAAGAATTGGTCACATTTTAAGCAAAAACCAAACCGCCCCGGCCAGCGTGACCGGGGCGGTTTGGTTTTTGTTAAGAGAGAAGAGAGAGGTGTTGTCTGTATGTTCGTTCCTGACATCTTTAGCATACCATATTTCTTTCATAAGAAATGGATAGATTGGAAACGGTCTGTGAATAATTTGTAAACATAAACCGCTGTCCGCCTTGATTTTTGTCGAATTTAAGGCGGACAGCGGTTTTTCATCAATCAGCGCAGCAGACGGGTCCACTCGCTGTCGTACAGGTCGAGGATGTCCTGAGGGAGGCCGGCATAGCTCTCGCACTTGGCAAGAACGTCGGCGTTGGGATAAGCAAAGGGGTCGTTGGTCACTTCGCTGTCCAAAGCGTCGCGTACGGACAACAGGGGGGTGGAGTACCAAATCTCCTCGCAGTTTTTCTGCCCTGCGGCGGTGCTGCACATGTAGTTGATGAAGGCCTCGGCGTTTTCCTTGTTGGAAGCGCCCTTGGGGATGCACATGGCGTCTACATAGCGGTTCACGCCCTCCACAGGCAGATAAAAGCTGAGGTCTGGGTTGTTTTCCTGCATGGTCAGGTAGTCGCCGTAATAATAAGTGCCGATGGCGGCGTTGCCGCCTTCCAGCTTGGCGAACTGCTGGTCCATAAAGTAGCCCTGCACCAGCGGTTTCTGTTGGACAAGCAGCTCGGAGGCTTCTTGAATTTGCGCGGCGTCCGTGGTGTTAAAGGAGTAGCCCAGCCGCTTCAGGGCGATGCCGATGGCGTCGCGGGAGTTGCCGAACATCAGAATGTCTCCGGCGTATTTCTCGTTCCATAGCAAATCCCAGCTTCCGGTGTCGGCCTCGTCCACCATAGTGGTGTTGTAGATAACGCCCAGCAAGCCCCACATATAAGGCACGGTGTAAAGGTTTTCCGGGTCATACTCCGGGTTCAGAAGCTCCGGGTCAATGTCGGAAAAATTAGGAATGTTGTCAAAATTCAGCGGCTCCAGCATATCCTCGCTGATGAGCCGGGCAATCATGTAGTCGGAGGGAATGATGACGTCGTAGTCCGCGCCGCCGCCGGCAAGGGTGGAATACATGGTCTCGTTGGAGTCATAGGTCTGGTAATTCACATGAATGCCCGTCTCTGCCTCGAAATCCTCCAGCACGGACATATCAATGTATTCACCCCAGTTATAGACGTTTACCTCTCCTTTACGTTCGCTGCTGTCGTCGCAGCCGACCAGCAGGGTGACGAGCATCGTCACCGAGAGCAGGATTGCCAGTGTCTTTTTCAATTCCTTTCGTTTTCTCCTTTCAGTTTGCAGCATATTACCCCAGCGGTGCTGTGGGATATAGGGATTAGGGGCGCAGAGCGGCCCGTTTGCGCCTGCGGGCGGCTTCCTGCCGGGTTTGACGCAGGTTGATGATGATGAGCAGTGCCAAAACCGCCACGAACATGATGGTGGACAGCGCGTTGATTTTCGGGCTTATCTGCCGCCGCACCATAGAGTAGACCACCATAGACAGCGTGTTCGAGCGGGAACCGGCGGTGAAATAGCTGATAACAAAGTCGTCGATGGACATGGTGAAGGCAATGAGCATCCCGTTCACCACGCCAGGCAGGATTTCCGGCAGGATAACCTTGCGGAACGCATAAAAATTGGTGGCGCCCAAGTCCTGGGCGGCCTCTGCAATATTGGGGTCGAGTTGCCGGAGCTTGGGCATCACGGACAGGATGACATAGGGAATGTCAAAGGTGATATGCGCAATCAGCAGAGTGCCGAAGCCCAACCGCAGGCGGAAGCCAAGCACCTCGCCCAATGTGGCATTGAACGCGCCGAAAGCGGCTACGAACAGCAGCATCATGGAAACGCCGGTGATGATGTCCGCATTGGTCAGAGGAATGTTGTTCACCGTCAGGCAGGCTGTGCGCGCTTTGCGGCCCATATTGTGAAAGCCGATGGCGGCGGCGGTGCCGACGATGGTGGCAATCAGCGTGGCCAGAACGGATACCAAAAGGGTGGTGCGCAGGGCGGCCATGATATAGGAGTCCTGAAAGAGCTGCACATACCAGTCTGTGGTGAAGCCCATCCAGACGGCGCTGGATTTGCTGGCGTTAAAGGAAAACGCAATCAGGACTGCGATGGGGGCATAAAGAAAGAGAAACACCAATGCAATGAACGCACCGGAAAAAAAGCCATTTTTCTTCATAGGACGACCGCCTCCTCTTCGCCCTCGCCGAAGCGGTTCATCACAGCCATGCACACCAGTACAATAACCATCATCACAAGGGAGATGGCCGAGCCGAGATGAGGGTTATACGCCGCGCCGAGGAATTGCATCTCGATAAGGTCGCCCAGCAGCAAGTATTTGCCGCCGCCCAGGAGCTGGGAGATTGCAAAGGTGGACACCGAGGGGATAAACGTCATGGTGATGCCGGAGAGCACCCCCGGCAGGGACAGGGGCAGGGTGACGCGGGAAAAGACCTTGAAGTTGTTTGCGCCCAAGTCCTGCGCCGCCTCAATGACCTTCGGGTCTATCTTCTCAATGACGGAGAAGATGGGCAGCACCATAAAGGGCAGGAAGTTATAGACCATGCCGAGGATAACCGCGGCGGGGGTTCCGATGATGTCCAGCTTCGGCAGTCCGACGGCGGAGAGCAGGCTGTTGAGAAAGCCGTTGCGCTCCAGCAGAAAGACCCAAGAGTAAGTGCGCAGCAGAAAATTCATCCACATAGGCAGCATGATAAGCATATTGGCCGCGCGCCGCAGAGAGGGACGGAGCCGCGCCAGACAGTAGGCCAGCGGATAGCCAATCAGCAGGCAGATGACCGTGGCCACAGCGGCCAACAAAAAGGAACGGCCGAACACGCCGAGGTATTCGCCCATTTCTGCAAAGTTGGCAATGCTGGCACCGCCGTCCCGTGTGGTGAAGGCATAGACGACCACCATGACGAGGGGGGCGACGACAAACAGCGCCATCCATACCACATAGGGGACGCCAATCGCTTTACTCTTCATCGTCCTGCCCCTCCGCCTCGTCCCGCCCTTCGGACGGGGCCTCGTTCAGCTCGTCATACTCCTCACTGTACGAGCTGTAATCACCGAACATGCCGGAGTAGGCGCTCTTTTTCATGATGTGGAAGCCGTCCGGGTCGATTTTCACGCCGATACGCGCCCCAACAGGAGAAAAGTCAGTGGTTTGAATGAGCCACTTGAAGCCCGCAAAGTCCACAATGATGTCATAGTGCATTCCTTTAAAGGTGACTTCGGTAACGGTGCCGGTGAGCTGCCCTTCCGCCTCCGGTACGATGTCGATGTCCTCCGGACGGATGACCACGTCCACCGGCTCATTGGGGGCAAAACCGCTATCCAGACACTGGAACTTGCGGCCGTACATCTTGACTACGCCGTCTGAGACCATAACGCCGTCGATGATGTTGCTCTCACCGATGAAGTCGGCCACAAAGGCGTTTTTCGGCTCGTTGTAGATGTCCTCAGGGGTGCCAATCTGTTGGATGCAGCCCTTGTCCATCACCACCACGGTGTCCGACATGGTGAGGGCCTCCTCCTGGTCGTGGGTCACATAGACAAAGGTGATGCCCACCTGCTGCTGGATACGCTTCAGCTCTATCTGCATATCCTTGCGCAGCTTCAGGTCAAGGGCCCCAAGCGGCTCGTCCAGCAAAAGCACCTGCGGCCGGTTGACGATGGCGCGGGCAATGGCGATGCGCTGCTGCTGCCCGCCGGAGAGGGAACTGATGGAGCGGTGGTCATATCCCTTCAGGTTTACCAGCTCCAGCGCCTCTTCTACCCGGCGCTTTATCTCCGCCTCCGGCAGCTTGGCGATGCGAAGGCCAAACGCCACATTTTCAAAGATGTTCATGTGGGTGAAAAGAGCGTACTTTTGAAATACTGTATTGACCTTCCGCTTGTGGGGCGGAACGTCGTTTATCCGCACGCCGTCGAAGAAAACGTCCCCCGACGTCGGCTTCTGAAAGCCGCCGATGATGCGCAGCGTTGTGGTTTTGCCGCAGCCGGAAGGGCCGAGCAGCGTGAGGAATTCCTTGTCGTTGATATAGAGGTTGAGTTTATCGAGCACGACCTCGTCGTCATATTGCATGACGCAATCCGACAGGCGGATGAGCTCCTTGGACATGTATCCTCCCCCATTTCTAATGATGAGTGTTTTGTCAGCTCCCTTTTTATATTCCCCAAGATGCGCCCACTGCCCCTATGCTTTTATGGGACCCCGCAAAGCCGGTT
>JAAWDI010000038.1 GCA_022793685.1 Oscillospiraceae bacterium | reverse complement strand
TTTGAGACCTTCGGCTGCGGCAGCGCCATCGCCTCCAGCTCCATGGCGACGGAGCTGATTAAGGGCAAGCCGGTGTCGGAGGCGCTGGCCCTGACCAACAAGGCTGTGGCGGAGGCATTGGACGGTCTTCCCGCCCACAAGCTGCACTGCTCCGTTCTGGCGGAGGAGGCCATTAAGGCGGCGGTAAAGGACTACTATGACCGGAACGGCATTGCATACGACCGTTCCCTGTTTCCGGATTGCGGCTCCTGCGAGGGCTGCGGACATTGACGCACCTGCCGCCGGCAGGATATCCGCAGGCATATAGAAGGCTCCCACTCACATATTTTCTGTGAATGGGAGCCTTTTTCCTGACCGTATTAAATGACGTAATCGTTTCCCTTTGCCTCACGCCGCAGCAGGTCGGCCAGCGTGATGCCCTCCAAATACTCGTTGATTACCCTGTTCAGCCCCTGCCAGACGGGCAGGGTCAGACATTCTGCCGCTCTGACGCAGGGGAGGGCGTCTTCTTCCAGACAGGAGACCGGAGCAAGCGAGTCCTCCGTCAGCCGCAGGACGGAGCCGATGGTATATTGTTCAGGGGAGCGGTTCAGCTTATAGCCGCCGCCCTTTCCGCGGACGCCGCTGAGCAGCTTGGCCTTCACCAGAATTTTGATGATGGCCTCCAGATATTTTTCTGAGATTTCCTGCCGCCGTGCAATTTCTTTCAATGGGGTGTAGCCCTCCGAAGGGTGCTGGGCAAGGTCGAGCATGACCCGCAGAGCATAACGGCCTTTTGTTGAAATCAGCATAGCGCACCTCCGCCTGATATAAACCTATTATACAGCGCGGTTTATAGGAAATCAACCGAAATATTTATCGGAAATTCTATTGACAAACGGCAGGGGCGGGCATATAATCCATATAAACCCACTTGAAAAATTGGTAATAGAAAAACTGACCATGCCATCGGCGCGGGCAGTGAGGAGGCATACTGTCATGAGCAACATCTATACATCTGCCGACCAGCTGATTGGCAATACCCCCCTTTTGGAGCTGGTCCATATTGAAAAGCAGGAGGGCTTGGAGGCGAGGCTGCTGGCAAAGCTGGAGTATTTCAACCCCGCGGGCAGTGTGAAAGACCGCGTGGCCAAGGCCATGCTTGACGATGCTGAGGCCAAGGGCCTGCTGAAGCCAGATTCCGTCATCATTGAGCCGACTTCCGGCAACACCGGCATTGGGCTGGCCTCTGTGGCGGCCGCCCGTGGCTACCACATCATCATCGTCATGCCGGAGACCATGAGCGTGGAGCGCCGCCAGCTGATGAAGGCCTATGGCGCGGAGCTGGTGCTGACCGAGGGAACGAAAGGCATGTCGGGCGCAATCGCCAAGGCGGAGGAGCTGGCGAAGGAAATTCCCAGCAGTTTTATTCCTGGTCAGTTTGTAAACCCCGCCAACCCCGCGGCCCACAAGGCGACCACTGGCCCGGAAATTTGGGCGGATACGGACGGCAAGGTGGACATTTTTGTTGCCGGTGTGGGAACGGGCGGCACCATTACCGGAACCGGCGAGTACCTGAAAAGCAAAAACCCCGCAATCCAAATTGTTGCGGTGGAGCCTGCCTCTTCCCCGGTGCTGAGCAAAGGGTTTTCCGGAAGCCACAAAATTCAGGGCATCGGCGCGGACTTTGTCCCTGAGGTGTTGAATACAAAGATATACGATGAAGTCATCGCCGTGGAAAACGACGACGCTTTTGCCGCCGGAAAGCAGGTGGGCAAGGCGGAGGGCGTGCTGGTGGGCATTTCTTCAGGGGCGGCGGTTTGGGCGGCCATTCAACTGGCCAAGCGGTCTGAGAACAGAGGCAAGACCATTGTAACGCTTCTCCCCGACACCGGCGACCGCTACCTGTCCACGTCGCTGTTCGCGGAATAAGGGGCGGCAGAAAGCTGCTGCGGCAGAATAAAACACAAGGCAGGAAAGAGGTATCACCATGCGCAACTATAAATTTGAGACCCTTCAGCTTCATGTCGGACAGGAGCGGCCAGACCCTGCCACCGACGCGCGGGCAGTGCCCATTTACCAGACCACCAGCTATGTGTTCCGCGACTCCGCCCACGCCGCCGCCCGGTTCGGTTTGGCGGACGCGGGCAATATTTATGGCCGACTGACCAACTCCACGCAGGATGTGCTGGAGAAGCGCATCGCGGCCTTGGAGGGCGGCACGGCGGCGCTGGCCACCGCCTCCGGCGCGGCGGCGATTACCTATACCCTTCAAGCGCTGGCCCAGGCGGGAGACCACATTGTGGCCCAGAAGACCATCTATGGCGGCAGCTACAACCTGCTGGCGCACACCCTGCCGCAGTTCGGCGTCACCGCCACCTTTGTGGACGCCCACAATTTGCAGGAGGTCGCCGCCGCCATCCGCCCCAATACCAAGGCCATCTATTTGGAGACGCTGGGCAATCCCAACTCCGACATCCCCGACATTGACGCCATTGCGGAGATTGCCCACGCCCACGGCCTGCCGCTGGTGATTGACAATACCTTCGGTACCCCCTATCTCATTCGTCCTATTGAGCATGGGGCGGACATCGTTGTTCATTCGGCCACGAAATTCATCGGCGGCCACGGCACCACGCTGGGCGGCGTCATTGTGGACTCCGGCAAATTTGACTGGAAGGCCAGCGGAAAATACGCCCCCATTGCAGAGCCGAACCCCAGCTATCACGGCGTCAGCTTCGCAGAAGCGGCCGGTCCCGCCGCCTTTGTCACCTACATTCGCGCCATTCTCCTGCGTGACACAGGGGCGGCCATTTCCCCGTTCAACGCGTTCCTTCTGCTTCAGGGGGTGGAGACCCTCTCCCTGCGGCTGGAGCGCCATGCAGAGAACGCCAAAAAGGTGGTGGAGTATCTCTCCGGACACCCGCAGGTGGAGAAAGTGAACCACCCCAGTCTGCCGGAGCATCCGGACCATACCCTGTATGAGAAATATTTCCCCAACGGCGGCGCGTCTATCTTCACCTTTGAAATCAAGGGCGGTCAAGAGGAGGCCCACAGGTTTATCGACAATCTGGAAATATTCTCCCTGCTGGCCAACGTGGCGGACGTAAAATCTTTGGTCATTCACCCCGCCACCACAACCCACTCCCAGCTCAGCGCCGAGGAGCTTCTGGAGCAGGGCATCAAGCCAAATACCATTCGCCTGTCCATCGGCACAGAGCACATCGACGACATTCTGGCCGACTTGGAAAAGGGCTTTGCTGCTGTGAGATAAAGGGTGGAATGATAAAGCGGGGCGCGCCATAGAGATGGCCGCTCCGCTTTTCTGATATGCTCATCATAAACCAAAATTTGACGGCGGCGGTGGATTCCTCTATACTTAAGAGCAGGAAAGGGGAGAGGGACATGAATCGATTTTTCACACAACAGTGGCCGCGAATGCTGTTTGGCGCGGGGACGGCGCTGGAGTTGGGCGCACAGTGCGCCGCCATGGGCGTCAAGCGGGTGATGGCGGTTTACGGCGGCCATCTGGCCCGCAGCGGCGAGGCTGACCGTATTTTCAAAACATTAGAGGCGGAAGGCATTGCGGTGGAGCACTTCCAGAATGCAGAGCCGGAGTCGCCCGACTATGTGGTGGAGCGGCTGGGCAAGGCTATCGCAGACTGCGGCGCCGACTGTGTGGCGGCCATCGGCGGCGGCAGCGCCATCGACACCGCACGGGCGGCGGCGCTTTACAGTCAATGCGCGGACATACCGTTTTCCGCCTGTCAGGAAAAGGGGTTCGTCCCGCTGACAGAGGAGCAGCTTCAGGCGGTCAAGCTCGTCTGCGTTCCCACCACGGCTGGCACCGGCGCGGAGATGTCCGCCGGTGGACCGCTGCTGAATACCAAGACCAACGTAAAGGGCGGCCCCTTTTTCGGCCCCAAGACTGCGGAACTGGTCATCCTTGACCCAGAGCTGACGGTGGGCCTGCCGCCCATGCTCACCTACACCACCGCCATGGACGCACTGGCTCACGCCATCGAGGGCATGACGGGCAAGCTGCGCTCGCCGCGCTCCGACCTATTCTGCGGACAGGCGGTGGAGTACATCTGGCGGAGCCTGCCCAAAGTGCTGGCGGACGGCAAGGATTTAGAGGCCAGAGGGGAACTGCTGCTGGCGGCCAGCTATGCCATCGGCGTGGAGACCCTGCGGCATCTGGGCCATGCTGTGGGCCAGCCGGTGGGCGGGATGTTTCACATCGCCCACGGCCAAACCTGTGCGTTGGCGCTGCCGCCTACGGTGCGGGCCATCGCCCACGCACCGGAGGCGGAGCGGGAGCTTCGACTGATTGCGGAAAAAATGAAGCTGGACGCGGCTTCTCCCACGGTGGGCGAGGCCATCGCCGCCGCTATTGAGAACCGCAACCGGGAGATGGGCGTTCAATCCCTGAAGGAGTTGGGTCTCAGCTTTGACGAGGTGAAAAAGACACTGCCCCAAATCATGGCGGATGGTCGGTTACTGCCCAATGCGCCGGTGGAGGCCACAACCGAGGTTGTGGAGGGCATACTCCGCGGCATGTACGAATATTGAGGTCTGCGTGGCAGGTTGCACAAGGCGGAGCACAACGCTCCGCCTTGTTTTTTGCTTGCATGGCTTGCCTTTGTCCGCTATAATGGAACAAACGCCCGAAGCGGCGGCCATTCAAAGAGAAATCAGGTGTGACTGATGGAGAAAAAGACATTCGTGACCAAAGACCAGCTGGATGCTATCACGGCCCAGTACCCCACGCCTTTTCATCTTTACGACGAGCGGGGCATCCGGGAGAACGCCCGCGCCCTCAAGGCGGCGTTTGCGTGGAATGTGGGCTATAAAGAATTTTTTGCCGTTAAGGCGACTCCCACCCCGGCCATCCTGAACATTCTGCGGGAAGAGGGCTGCGGTACGGACTGCTCCTCTCTTACGGAATTGATGCTTTCGGACAGGTGCGGCTTTACGGGGCCGGAAATGATGTTCTCGTCCAACAACACCCCGCCGGAGGAGTTTGAGCTGGCCGCCAAGCTGGGGGCCACCATCAATCTGGACGACTTCACTCACATTGACTTTCTGCGTGATACCGTCGGCTATATTCCGGAGACCATCTCCTGCCGCTTTAACCCTGGCGGCACCTTTACGCTTGGTGAGAGCGAGGAGGGCTTTCAGGTGATGGACAACCCAGGGGAGGCCAAGTATGGTTTCACCCGCGCCCAGATGACCGATGGCTTCCGCAAGCTGAAGGAGATGGGGGCGAAGCATTTCGGCATCCATGCCTTTCTGGCCTCTAACACCATCTCCAACGAGTACTACCCTGCGCTGGCCCGCATCCTGTTCCAGACCGCGGTGGAGCTGAAGGAGGAGACCGGCTGCCATATCGCCTTTATCAACCTATCCGGCGGCATAGGCATCCCCTACCGTCCAGAGCAGCAGAAGAACGACATTGCCGTGATTGGCGAGGGCGTACGCAAGGCATATGAGGAGATTTTGGTACCGGCGGGCATGGGAGATGTGGCCATCTGCACGGAACTGGGCCGCTTCATGCTCGGCCCTTACGGCTGTCTTGTGACCAAGGCCATCCATGAGAAGCACACCTACAAGGAGTATGTGGGGGTGGACGCCTGCGCAGCTAACCTGATGCGGCCCGCCATGTACGGCGCATATCACCACATCACCGTTATGGGCAAGGAGGACGCTCCCTGCGACCATATGTACGACGTGACCGGTTCCCTGTGCGAGAACAACGACAAATTCGCTGTTGACCGGATGTTGCCCAAGATAGATAAGGGGGACACGCTGGTTATCCATGACACAGGCGCTCACGGCTTTGCCATGGGCTACCAGTACAATGGAAAGCTGCGCTCGGCAGAGCTTCTGCTGCGGGAGGACGGTAGCGTGAAGCTCATCCGCCGTGCGGAAACGCCGGAGGATTACTTCGCCACCATGCTGTTTGACTGAAAAAAGAGACGCTATCCCATTTCGGGATAGCGTCCTTTTTCGTGTTTCATCATGGTCAGACGGTGCTTGCTTGTTGGGCCAAAGCATTGCCAACGGTGTAAATGTCCCCCGCGCCTACGGTGAGGATGAGGTCGCCGGGGCGGGCATTTTCCCGCAGGTAAGCGGTCAATTCCTCCAAGGTAGGGAAGTAGAGGGAGCCGGGAATTTGCTCCGCCAAGTCCTTGGAGGAGATGCCGATGGTGTTGTCCTCACGGGCGGCGAAAATTTCCGCCAACAGGGTGAGGTCGGGCTGCCGCAGCACCTCAGTAAAGTCATGGAACAGGGCTTTGGTGCGGGTGTAGGTGTGGGGCTGGAAGGCGCACACCACCCGCTGATAGCCCAGCGTCTTGGCTGTGTCCAGCAGCGCCTTCAGCTCGGCGGGATGGTGGGCGTAATCGTCATAGATTTCAGCGCCGTTGATGGAGCCCTTGTGCTCAAACCGGCGGCCCGCTCCCTTGAACGCGCCCAGCCCCTGCGCCACCGCTTCGCCGGGGATATGGAGGGCATAGGCGGCGGCGGCGGCGGCCAGTGCGTTTTTCACATTGTGTACGCCAGGCACCTGAAGGGCGACGTGCGTATAGCGCTTTCCCTCGGCCACCACGTCAAATTCGGCCATGCCCTTTTGGAAGGTCAGACCTTCCGCGCGTACATCGCCTCGCTCCAAACCGAAGGTGAGCAGGGGGCGGTCGAGCCCCTCCAACGCGTGCATGGTGTTCTCATCCTCACAGTTGGCGATGACCAGCCCGTCCTTTGGCGTCAGCTCTGCGAAGGTGCGGAAGGAGTGCTCGATGTCCTCCAGGTCGTGGAAGAAATCCAGATGGTCGGCCTCCACATTCAGAATGACGGCGACGGTGGGGAAGAAGGACAGGAAGGAGTTGCAGTATTCACAGGACTCCAAAATGATGGTGTCCCCCTTGCCCACCCGATGGTTGGCGCCCAGTACGGGCAGAGTGCCGCCAATCATCACCGTGGGGTCTACCTGCGCGGCCATGGCGATGCAGGTGGACATGGAGGTGGTGGTGGTCTTTCCGTGGGTGCCCGCGATGCACACCGCGTTTTGATACCCCCGCATGATGGAGCCCCACGCCTGCGCCCGCTCAAACACCGGAATACCCGCGTCGCGGGCGGCCTTGATTTCCGGGTTCTCATCGTGGACGGCGGCGGTGCGGATGACGACGTCCGCGCCCGCAACGCTCTCCGGCCAATGGCCGATGGTGACTGAAATGCCCAGCGAGCGCAGATGCTCCACCGTTTTGCTCTCGTGCATATCAGAGCCGGTGATGGTCATTCCGATTCCGTGCAGAACCTCTGCCAGCGGAGCCATGGACACGCCGCCGACACCCACAAGGTGAGCGTGGCAGCCGGGGCGGATATAGTGATGGATATTGTTGATAGCCATAGGGGTTTACACACCCTTTTTTCCAGTTTATAATGATGCGGACAGAAGATGCTTCCCGACATCTTATGCTTCAAATCATTTTATTATAATGCACCAGAGAAAGATTGGCAAGCCCTTCCGTGGTCAACTATGCCCGAAATGCGGCCCTGTCATACCGAAAGGAGGCGTTCTTCATGGGAGAAATTTTAATGCCGGATTTTGTGCTCACCCTTTGCAGCACGCTGGAGAACGTCGGCTTTATGGCGTGCGTGGTGGGCGGTGCGGTGCGGGACGCCCTGCTGGGCCGTACTCCGGAGGACTGGGACGTGTGCACTTCCGCCCTTCCCCAGCAGGTGGAGGCCCTCTTTGAAAAAACAATACCAACCGGATTGAAGCACGGCACCGTTACGGTGCTGACGGAGGGCGTTCCGGTGGAGGTGACCACCTTCCGCGGAGAGGGGGCATACACCGACGGCCGCCACCCAGACAGGGTGTTATTCGGCGTGGATGTGGAAACCGATTTATCCCGACGGGATTTCACCATCTGCGCCATGGCCTACCGTCCGGTGACAGGGGAGCACATTGACCCCTTTGGCGGGCGGCGCGACCTCAGGGACAAGCTGATACGCTGTGTGGGCGAACCGGAGAGGCGCTTTCAGGAGGACGCCCTGCGTATTCTGCGGGCGGCACGGTTTTCCGCCCAGCTTGGGTTTGTGATTGAAACAGAGACAGAGCGTGCCATGTATGCCTGCGCCCATCTGACGGCCAAGCTGTCCGGCGAGCGGGTGAAGGCGGAGCTGCAAAAGCTGTTGCTTTCTCCCGCGCCCGAAAGGGTGGAGCTGCTTCTCCGAGCAGGGGCGCTGAACCACTTGTTTCAGCCGGAATATCCGGCGGACTGGAGTGCACTAAAGGAAGCGCCCGCCGACCCCATTCACCGCTGGCGGGCGTTCTGCCAACTGACCGGCTTTCCGCCGGAGGCGCTGCCCATGGAACGCGCCCTTCGCCGGGGCATCGCCCATCCAGAAGATGAGTTGATAGCAGGGTTGGCCGTCACCGGAGGGGAGCTTTACGCCCTCGGCTTGCGGGGGGCGGATATCGGGAACGCCCGCCGCGCTCTGGCAGAACATATCTCCCACCACCCAGAGGATAATCAGCGGGAAATTCTCTTAAAACTACTGGGGCTGGACGGTTACCCCGATACCTGACGGCGCAGGAGGGAGAGGGGCGGCACCTGCCGCGGCAGGCGCATGGTGAAGGGCATCTGGGGCTTGCGCACCTCCTGCAAGGGCGCGCCCCACTGGTCGGCAAGCCCTTCTGCCGTGAGCGGGAACGGCTCCACATTGGGGCCGACTACCTCCAGCAGGTCTCCGGCAGAAAATTTGTTCCGCAGGGTGAGGGTGGCCAGGCCGTCCGGGGTGCAGCGCTCCACCACCGCTACCACCTGCCAGTCCCGAAGATAGCGGGCGTCCTCCGTGAATTGCCCCGGCTGGCCGTAATAGAAGCCGGTGGAGTAATGCCGGTGACTTACCTTTTCCACCTCATTCCGCCAGATGGGGGAGAGGGGTTCACCGGCCGCCGCCGCGTCGATGGCGTGGCGGTAGGCTCCTGTGACGATGGCGGTGTAGTAGGCTGATTTGGCCCTGCCTTCCAGTTTGATGGAGTCCAGCCCCACGTCCAGCAGTTCCTTCACATGGTCAATCATGCACAGGTCGCGGGAATTGAAGATGTAAGCGCCGAAATCGTCCTCCACCACGGGAAAATACTCGCCGGGGCGCTGCTCCTCCACCAGCGCATAGCGGTAGCGGCAGGGCTGGGCGCAGGCGCCCCGGTTTGCGTCCCGCCCCGTCATGTAGTTGGACAGCACACAGCGCCCGGAATAGCTGACGCACATGGCTCCGTGGGCGAAGGACTCCAGCTCCAGCGCGGCGGGCGCTTTTGCCCGTATTTCCGCAATCTCGTCCATGGACAGCTCCCGCGCCAGAATGACTCGCTGCGCCCCCAACTCGTGCCATGCCCGCGCGGACTGGTAATTCACCACGCTGGCCTGTGTGCTGATGTGGACGGCCACCTTGGGGGCGTACCGCTTGGCCAAGGAAAGCGTTCCCACGTCGGCCACAATCACGGCGGAAACGCCAATCTCCTGCAAAAAAGAGAGGTAATCGGGGAGGCGCTCCACCTCGCTGTTGCGGGGCATAGTGTTCACGGTGACGTGGACAGCCACACCGTGACCGGCGGCAAAGGAGACGGCAGAGCGCAGGGCCTCGTCGTCAAAGTTGCCGGCAAAGGCCCGCATACCAAAGGTGTTGCCCGCCAGATAGACGGCGTCGGCGCCGTAGGCCACCGCCATCAGGAGCCGCTCACGGTCTCCTGCGGGCGAGAGCAGCTCCAGTTGTTTTGCCATGGGAATCCCTCCCTTCCTACGAAAAGGGGCAGCCGTAACCGGCTGCCCCTTTTGCTGTTTCTTGTACCGTCAGCCGCCGTATTGGGACACCTTGGCCTGGTGCTCTCGATAGGTTTTGCTGAATTCATGCTTGCTGGTGTTTGGATTGAGCACATAGTAATAGTAGCCGGTATTTTCCGGATTCATGGCCGCATAGATGGACGCCATGCCCGGATTGGAAATCGGCCCGGCGGGCAGCCCCTTATGCAGATAGGTGTTATAGGGGGAATCCAACTGCTTGTCAGCGTCACTCAACAGTTCCTTGCGTTCTGGCAGAATATATTGCAGGGTAGCGTCGATTTGCAGATAGCCCGCCGTTTCCGCGCCAGGATTGCGCAGACGGTTGAAGATAACCGAAGCGATGGAGCGCTGGTCACTGCCGTCGGTTTCCTTTTCAATCATAGAGGCGATGGTGACAATATCGTGGAGGCTGTATCCACTGTCCGCCACCTGCGCGCGCATCTCGTCCGTGACCTTGGAATCGAAGTTCAGCAGCATTTTGTTGATGACATAGAGGGGGTCCTGCCCAACATAAAACTGATAGGTGTCGGGGAAGAGGTAGCCCTCCAGACGGTGGTAGTCGCCCAAGGGAAGCTCCTGAAGGAAGGAGAAATTGTAGTTGTGGTTTGCGGCCTGCTCCTGGAGCTTGGCCACTGTGGAGACGCTGTTTTCCTCCAACAGGGCGAATATCTGGTCGATGGTGTAGCCCTCCGGAATGGTGACGTCCACCTGCTGGCGGGAGGGCGAGCGGGGGCCGATGTTGGTGATGATGGCGCGGTAGTCCATATCGGTGTTCAGCTCATAGCGGCCGGGAGAGATGTCGTCGCCGGAGCCGGAGAAGGTCACGAACAGGCGGAAGAGCAGCTTGTGGTCGATGATGTCGTTCTCCTTTAAGGTGCGGATAACGTCGCCCAGACTGTCCTCCTCTTTGATTTCAACGATGGCGGTGTGCGGGTCTTTGTTCAGGGCCAGTATATCGTTGGCCCACACCCAAGCCACCACGGACAGCAGCAGCGATACGCCAATGACAAAGACGACGTACAGCAGAATGGACGAATTGTTTCTGCGCCTGCGCCGTGTGTTGCGGTGTTCCGGCGCGCTGCCGCGGCGGCTTTCCTGCTGTGCATAACTGCGCCGGCCATCCTGTGAATAGCTGCGCTGGCGGCTGTCACTGCGGCGGCGGGGTTCCTGCTCGGACATAGCTCTACACTCCTAACTGAAAAAACGTGGCGTTGTTTTTTCTCTGCTGCGGAACCAGACAAGCGGCAGCGCCATAGTATGGCATAGAAAAAACAAGTGAGGTGAAAGAAATCATGTGTTGCGGAAATAACTGGGGCGGCAGCGGCTGCCTGTGGATCATCCTGATCCTCATCATCCTGTTCTGCTGCTGCGGCAGCGGGAACAACGGGGGCTGCGGTTGTGGCTGCGGCTGCAACAACGGCTGCGGTTGCGGCTGTGGCTGCAACGACGGCTGCGGCTGCTGAGCAGCGCTACTTACCCCACGCAAGCGGAACCGTCAGAAGCGGGGCCTCCTTCGGGAGGCCTCGTTTCGTATATTCGGGTTTCCGTTACCACAATAGATACGGGCAGGTCATGCTTCTCTGAAGGAACGGCCTGCTGAAGCACTGCATCCCGACAAAGACCGGCCACTGGGCAGCCACAGCGGGCCAGAAAACGGTCATAAAACCCGCCGCCGTGGCCCAGCCTGCGGCCTGCTGTGTCATAACACAGGGCAGGGGCCAGAATGAGGTCAAGCTCCTCCGGCGGAACCACCGGACATTGCTCAGACGGTTCTAACATTCCAAGGGGGTGGCGTACCAGCGGAACAGCGCCGTCCCAGATGCGGGCCTCCATGTTGTGGCCAGACAGGCACCGGGGCAGAGCCACGGCTTTGCCCGCTTGGAGCAGGGCGGCAATCAGGGACATGGTGTCCGGCTCGCTGCCCATACCGGCGAACAGCATGACTTGCTGCGCTGCCTTCATCTGCGGAAGGGACAAGAAGCGGGCGAACAGCAAAGCATCGCCTGCGGCGCGCTCCTCCGGGGTAAGGGCGGCCAGCGCCGCCTTAATTTCCCGTCGAAGGGCAGCCTTTTGTTCAGCCGCGGTAATAGGTTTCACCACGCACCTGCTCCAGTGCGGCAGGGCCTTTCAAAGCTTCCACCAGCGCAAGGGCGAAGGGATAAGCGGAGCCAGGGCCTTCGCCGGTGATGAGGTTGCCGTCGTGCACCACCTGCTCGCCCTTGCAGACAACAGCGCCCGTGAGGCCGTCCTCCATACCGGGGTAGCAGACGGCGCGCCTGCCGTCCAGCAGACCAAAGCTGCCCAGCAGGGTGGGGGCGGCACAGATAGCGGTCACCCAGCCGCCCTTTTGGAAAATGCCGCGCACAAGGGCTTCCGTTTCAGGGCTGGCGCCGTTGCGCCAGCCTGCGCCGCCGGGCAGGACGACCATTTCGCCCGCCCCGACGCTGGTGTCACAGAGGGAAAGGTCAGCTTTGACGGCGACGCCATGCAGCCCGGTGACAAACTCCTGCCCCGCGACCGAAACAAGGGCGACCTCCGCCCCAGCCCGGCGAAGCAGGTCGGCGGGAACGAGAGCTTCCATCTCTTCAAAGCCGTCGGCCAGTAAAATGTAGACCATTCTGCGCCTCCTTATTCAGCGGTCAAGAACTGTACGAACCAATGCTTCGATTTCCGCCCCAATGTCGTCCACCGTGCGCATGGCGCCGGAGGCGTCCGTACAGGAGACGGTGCGCCAGCCCAGCACCTGGGCGGCATGGCGGGCAGTTTCCCGACAAGTGCGGAGGTAACCAGTGTCCACCTCGTGAATGTCGCCGGTGGTATGGCGCTCGGCCTCACGGCGGCGGAGGTTCTGGACGGCCAACTCGGTTGGCACGTCCAAATAGAGGACAAGCGCAGGCTCAGGGAGACCCAGCTTGCCGCACTCAAATTCCATCAGCCAGCGGAAGAAGCCGTCCCGCTCCTCCTCCGGCAGCTTGGCGGCCTGATGCACCGCGTTGGAGGTGGTGTACCGGTCAGCCAGCACCAGCCCTCCGTCCTCATAGAAGCGGCCCCACACCTTTTTGTAAGAGGCGTAACGGTCGACAGCGTAGAAGGTGGAGGCTGCATAGGCGTTCACATCGGAGGGATGGGAGCCAAATTCACCCTGCAAATACATTTTCAGCAGAGCGGAGGACGGCTCGCTGTACTGGGGAAAGACAAGCCGCTGAAAGTCGCGGTTCTCCGCCGCCATCAGGCGGCAGAGCCGCTCAAACTGCGTGGACTTGCCGGAGCCGTCGGTGCCCTCCAATACGATAAGCGTTCCTGCCATGGGGGGACGCCTCCTTTTTATCAGGATTTACCGCGTTTGACCCGCGCGGCCACCGCCTTGCCCAGAAAGCCGGGCAGCTTGGCCATGCGGCCGATGCGGGAGGGCTGCTTCACCAGCCGGTAGAACCACTCCATGCCCGCCTTTTGGAAAGCGGCGGGCGCACGGTCTACATTGCCGGCGAATACATCCAGCACGCCGCCCAGACCGGCGGCCAGATGAACGCCGCAGGCTTTTCCGTACTGGGCCAGCCACTTCTCCTGCTTGGGCGCGCCCAGACAGACGAATAGCACGTCCGCGCCGCTTTGGGCAACCTGGGCGGCCACCGCCTCGCTTTCCGCATCCTTGAAGTACCCGTCGCGGGTACCGCAGACGTTCAGACCGGGATAGGTTTTTTGGAGCCGCCGACCGGCCTCCGCTGCCACGCCGGGCTTGGCACCCAGAAGAAAGAGCTTTTTTTCTCCGGTGCGGGCCATTTCCTGCATCAGTCCGGCGGCGAAGTCGATGCCGGTCACCCGGCCGGGCAGAGGCGTGCCGAGAATGTTGGCGGCGTGAATGACGCCCACGCCGTCCGCCAGCACCAGGTCTGCATGGTAGAGGATGGAGCGGAAGTGCTCGTCCCGGTCAGCCAGCAAAACAATCTCCGGGTTGGGGGTAACCACATAGTGGAAGCCCTCGCTGCCTGCAAGCGCCATACCGGCCGTGACAGCGTCGGGCAAGGTAATGGGGTCGAAGCCGACCCCTAAAATGTCAAGTCGCAAGGAAATGTCCTCCCAAGTGCACAAGAATGAAGGCACAAAAATCCACTGTGCGGATATTGTACCACAGGGGGAAGAAAATGTCCAATAAAGAATGTCTTACGAAAGCCGCCGTCGAAATAAGGGATTGACTTTCCACGTGAGAGGCACTATAATAGCACACATCACGAAAGTGATTTTTTCTTGCGGCGATAATTTAGCACCACAAAGTGCTAAAGTGCACGAGTTTGAGAAAGGTTGATAGGAGGAAGAAGATATGAAAAGATTGCGCAAGGTCATGGCCGTGCTTCTGGCTGTGGCAATGATTGCGGCGTTGGCCGCCTGCACCGGCGGCGAGCCGGAGGAAAGCGGCACCCCCGCCCCCACCGACGGCGAGCATTACACAATTGGCATCATCCAGCAAATGGAACATGTGGCGCTGGACGGCGCCCGCGAGGGCTTTGTGGCGGCGCTGGCTGACAAAGGACTGGTGGAGGGTCAGAACCTGACCATCAATTATCAGAACGGCAACGGCGACCCCAACAACCTGAGCACGATTGCCGAGCAGTTTGTGTCTGACAATGTGGATTTGGCGCTGGCCATCGCGACCACCGCCGCCCAGACCATGGCCTCCAAGACGGAGACTATCCCCATCATCGGAACCGCCATCACCAGCTATACCGAGACCGGTCTGGTAGACGACGAGAGCGCCCCCGGCGGCAACGTCACCGGCACCACCGATATGAATCCAGTGGAGAGCCAGATGGAGCTGATGTTTGAAATCTGCCCCGATGTAAAGACCGTCGGCTTCCTGTACTGCAACGCGGAGGACAACTCTCGGCTTCAGGTGGACATTGCCAAGGCGTGGCTGGACGGGAAGGGCATCGCCTATGTGGAGCGCACCGTTTCCAGCACCAACGACGTGCAGCAGGCTGTTTCCGCTATTGTGACCGAGTGCGACGCTATCTACCTTCCCACCGACAATGTTTTTGCAACCACCATGCCCACGGTGTATGAGGTTGCGACTCCTGCCGGAATCCCCACCTTCTGCGGTGAGGTCGGCATGGTGGAAAACGGCGGCTTTGCCACCCTGTCCCTGACCTATTACGCAATCGGCTACCAGGCCGGCCTGATGGCCTATGAAATCCTGGTGAACGGCGCCGACCCCGCAACCATGCCCATCAAGGGCGCGTCTGAGTTCGAGTATTGCTTCAACGGCGATGTGGCCGATGAGCTGAAGCTTGCGGTGCCCGATAAATACGCCGATTACGTTATCCGTCCCAGCGAGAGCTGAGGGACGCCGCAACAAGAGAACACCGAAGACGGCAGGGGCGCAGTCTGCGCTCCTGCCGTCCCTTGATAATAAAGAAAAGAGGAGAGGGCATCTATGGGAAATGTCCTTTTGGGCGCAATATCGCTGGGCAGCTTGTGGGCTGTTATGGCGTTGGGCGTCTATATCACCTACCGCATCCTTGATGTGGCCGACCTGACCGTGGAAGGCACCATTACGCTGGGGGCGTCTATCTGCGCCCGGCTGCTGTCCGGCGGCATAAATCCGTGGGCAGCCACGCTGGTGGCGGCGGTGGTCGGTATGCTGGCGGGGCTGTGTACGGGGCTGCTGCACACCAAATTGAGGATACCGCCTCTGCTGTCCGGCATCTTGACCATGATTGCCCTGTGGTCGGTCAATATGCGCATTATGGGTAAGTCCAACGTGTCCCTGCTGCGCATTGAAACGGTGTTCAGCCCCTTGCAAAAGCTGGGCCTTTCCAAGAATATGTCCATCCTCATTGTCGGCGTGGCCTGTGTGGTTGTGGTGTGCGTATTGCTCTACTGGTTTTTCGGAACAGAGCTGGGCAGCGCCGTCCGCGCCACCGGCAGCAACGCCCAGATGGCGCGGGCGCAGGGCATCAACACCAACAACATGAAAATTCTGGGGTTGATGATTTCAAACGCCATGGTTGGCTTTTCCGGCGCGCTTATCGCCCAGAACCAGTCTTATTCGGACATCCAGATGGGCACCGGCTCCATCGTCATCGGGCTGGCTTCCCTCATCATCGGCGAGGTCATTTTCGGTACCCGCACCTTCAAGCGCACGCTGGTTTCGGTCAGTTTGGGCGCGGTGGTGTACCGCATTATCATCGCTGTGGTGCTGAAAATGGGCATGGACTCCAACGACCTGAAGCTGTTTACCGCCATCACGGTGGCCGTCTGCCTGTCTCTGCCCCTCATTCGGGAGAAGCTCTTCCGGGGCGTGAGCCAGAAGAAGGGAGGCGCGGCCTGATGCTGTTGCTGGACAACATTTATAAGACCTTCAACGCCGGCACCGTCAACGAAAAGCGGGCGCTGAATGGTGTGAACCTTCAGCTGGAGGAAGGCGACTTTGTTACGGTTATCGGCGGCAACGGCGCGGGTAAGTCCACCACGCTGAACGCCATTGCGGGCGTATTCCCGGTGGACAAGGGAACCATCCGCATCGGCGGCGAGGACATCACCCGCCTGCCGGAGTACAAGCGCGCTAAATTTCTGGGGCGGGTATTCCAAGACCCTATGACAGGCACCGCCGCTGGGATGCAGATTGACGAAAATCTGGCGCTGGCGGCCCGCCGAGGAGAAAGCCGCGGCCTGAAATGGGGGGTCACCCACAAGGAGCGGGACGAGTACCGGGAACTGCTGAAAACCCTTGGCCTTGGTCTTGAGGACCGTCTGACCGCCAAGGTGGGGCTGCTTTCCGGAGGCCAGCGGCAGGCGCTGACCCTGCTGATGGCTACCCTGAGAAAGCCCAAGCTGCTTTTGCTGGACGAGCATACGGCGGCGCTTGACCCCAAAACGGCGGCCAAGGTGCTGGAGCTTTCCGACCAGATAATTGCCGAACATCATTTGACCACCATGATGGTGACCCACAACATGAAGGACGCCATCGCCCACGGAAACCGTCTGGTGATGATGCACGACGGGCGCATCATTCTTGACATCAAGGGCGAGGAAAAGAAGAAGCTCACCGTGGAAGACCTGCTGCAAAAGTTTTCCCAAGCAAGCGGCGGTGAGCTGAACAACGACAGAATGCTGCTCTCTTAACAACAGCTATGCAAAAAGCGCCTCCGGCATCACCGGAGGCGCTTTTTTGTCAGACGGGACGCTTCAGATACACCATGTCCCGAAGCTGAACGCCGCCCTCAAAGATGGGGTGGTCGTAATGCTCGGTGAAAAAGTTCGGCACGGTGCGGAAACGGCGGAAGCCGCATGCTTCATAAAAGGGGACGGTCAGGGGGCTGTCGCCGGTTCCGACCTGCATGGTGTGGTAAGCGCCGCGGTAACGCTCCAGCAGGAAGTTGATGAGGGCTTTCCCCAGCCCTTTCCGCTGGTACTCCGGCGCAACGGCGATATTTTTCAGTTCCAGCACGCCGTCCCCCTCGTCCGTCACGACGCAGACCGCGGCCGCGCTGCCGCCGTCCTCCATGACATAGAAGCCGCCCCGCTCCAGATAGCGGTCTATCATATCCTCCTGCTCGTCCGCCAGCAAAAGCAGGGGGAGATAGCGTTTTTTCTTCGCGGTAATGGGTATGATTTCCATAGCCGCACCTCCTCTTGAAGCGATTGTACCACAAGGGAGCCATGGTTGCCAAATGCCGGAGAATATGCTACAATTTTTAACCGCAGAACGAAAGAAAAACAGCGTTGTCACGCTGTGAGACAGAGGAATACGGAAGCTATATCAACTGTTAAGGAAAGGGACGTGTGCCCATGAAACTGATGGTCATCGACGGCAACAGCATTGTCAACCGGGCCTATTACGGCGTGCGGCCGCTCTCCACGCGGGACGGCCAGCCAACCAACGCCATTTTCGGCTTTTTGAATATTCTGCTGAAGCTGCTTCACGACGAGACGCCGGATGCTCTGTGCGTCACCTTCGACCTGAAGGCTCCCACCTTCCGCCACAAGCAGTATGAGGGCTATAAGGCCACTCGGAGGGGGATGCCGGACGAGCTGGCCGCCCAGATGGAGCCGCTGAAGGCGGTGCTGGACGCCATGAACATCCCCCGCTATGAACTGGAGGGCTGGGAGGCCGACGACCTTATCGGCACTATCGCCCGCCGCTGTGAGGATGCGGGCTGGGACTGCCGCGCGGTGACGGGGGATAAGGACTCGCTCCAGCTCATCACGGACAAGACCCATGTGCTGCTGGTGTCCACCCGTATGGGGCAGACCACCACCAAGGAGATGACCCCCGACTCCTTCCGGGAGCAGTACGGCTTCGACCCCATCCATATGATTGACCTCAAGGCTTTGATGGGCGACGCCAGCGACAACATTCCCGGCGTGAAGGGCATCGGGGAGAAGACGGCTATGGGCTTGGTGCAGATGTACGGCTCCATCGACCACCTGTACGGCCATATGCCGGAGATTGTCACCGCGCCGGAGACCCCCGCCAAGCCCAATGTGGTGAAAAAGCTGGAGGAGGGCGCAGAGCAGGCCCGTATGTCCTATGAGCTGGCCACCATCCACACTGACGCGCCCATTGATTTTGCACCGGAGAACGCCAAGCGGCAGCCCTACAACGAGCCCGCCTTGTACGACCTGCTATTGAAGCTGGAATTTGCCAAGCTGATTGACAAGCTGGGCCTGAAAGCGCCCCAGGGGAACGCCGCGTCGGAAGAGACCTTTGAATGTACCTGCACCAGTGAAGTTGTGGAGAACGGCGAGCGGCTGGAGGAGCTGCTGACCCTCTGGCGGGAGAAGGGGCCGGTCAACATGCTGGCCTTGCCGTCGCTGGACGGGGTCTGCGTGGAGTGTTCCACCGGCGGAGAGGGAAACCATGCGGCCTTCATTTTTCCCGACAGGCTGGACGGGTACAATGACTTCCTGCGCCGCCTCTTTTCCACTGATATTCAGAAGTGCACCCACGACGTGAAAGCCCTGCTCTCCCGCCTGCTGGACGAGGGCATTGAAGGGGTCGGTTTTGTGTTTGACACAGCGCTGGCCGCCTATCTGCTGGCTCCCACCGACGGCAGCTATGAGCTGGAAAAGCTGGGCATGACCTACTACAAGCAGGAGTTCCCCAAGGCGCAGGCTTATCTGTCGGCGGACGCCTTCAATCCGCTGGCCGACCCTGCGGAGGCGATGGGGGCGCTCATGTCCCATACCGCTCTCATCGGGGCGCTGCATGAGACCTTATCCCAGCGGCTGAAGGAATTTGACTTGGAGCGGGTGCTCTATGAGGTGGAGCTGCCCCTCTGTCCGGTGCTGGCGGAGATGGAGCACACCGGCGTGCTGGTCGACCGCAAAGCGTTGCAGGAATACGGCGTTATGCTGAAGGAGCGCATGGACAAGGCGCAGGCGGCGGTATTCGCCATGGCGGGGGAGGAGTTCAACCTGAATTCCACTCAGCAGCTTGGCCGCATCCTGTTTGAAAAGCTGGAGCTGCCTGCAGTGAAGACGACCAAGACGGGCTATTCCACCAGCGCCGAGGTGCTGGAAAAGCTGCGCTTTCAGCACCCCATTATCGAGTCCATTTTGGAGTACCGGCAGATGATGAAGCTCCACTCCACCTATGTGGAGGGGCTTGACAAGGTCATTGCCGCCGACGGGCGCATCCACACCTCCTTCCAGAACACGGTGACCGCCACCGGGCGGCTTTCGTCCACTGAGCCGAACGTGCAGAACATTCCCGTGCGCACGGAGTTGGGCGCGCAGCTTCGGAATATGTTCGTGGCGGGAAAGGGCTGCACGCTGGTGGACGCGGATTATTCCCAGATTGAATTGCGCCTGCTGGCCCACATTGCCGGAGACGAAAAGATGCTGGCGGCTTTCAAATCGGAGGCCGACATTCACACCGCCACGGCGGCGCAGGTGTTCGGCGTTGCGCCGGAGGAGGTCACCCATGAGATGCGCCGCCGGGCCAAGGCGGTGAACTTCGGTATTGTGTACGGCATCTCCGACTTCTCCCTCTCTCAGGACATCGGGGTGACCAGAGCGGAGGCCAAAGAGTATATGGAGCGGTATTTCGCCACTTACAGCGGCGTCTGCGCCTATATGGCGGACATCGTAGAGCAGGCGAAAAAGGACGGCTATGTCTGCACCCTGATGGGTCGCCGCCGCTGGCTGCCGGAGTTAAAGAGCAGCAACTTCAACCTGCGCTCCTTCGGCGAGCGGGTGGCTCTCAATATGCCCATTCAGGGCACTGCCGCAGACCTGATGAAGCTGGCGATGCTCCGCGTCCACGGCCGCTTGAAGTCGGAGGGACTGGAAGCGAAGCTGATTTTACAGGTACACGACGAGCTGATTGTGGAGTGCCCAGACGGGGAGACGGAGCGGGTCAAAAAGCTGCTGTCGGAGGAGATGGAGCAGGTGGCCGACCTGTCGGTGCCGCTGCGGGCAGACGCGGGCGCGGGCAAGAGCTGGGCGGAGGCGAAGGGATGAGCAGATTGCAATATAAGCTGACGCCCATGGTGGCGGAGCATCTGGACGAGATTGCCGAGCTGGAGAAGCAATGCTTTTCCATGCCGTGGACGGCGGAAATGCTGCGGGAGGAGTTGTTCAACCCCACTGCTTCTTTTATTGTGGCGGAGTCGCGGGAGGGACATGTGCTGGGCTATGCCGGCCTGCACGCGGTGCTGGACGAGGGGTATATCAGCAACATTGCCGTTCGGGAGGACTGCCGCCGCCAAGGGGTGGCGGGCGCTTTGCTGGAGGCGTTCTGCCGGTTTGGCGCGGCTCACCTGTCCTTTTTGACGTTAGAGGTGCGGGAGAGCAACGAGGCCGCCATTGGGCTGTATGAAAAACACGGTTTTTCCGTCGTAGGCCGCCGCAAGGACTATTATGACAAGCCCAAGGAGGACGCCATATTGATGACACGGGAGTTTGAGCGAGATGAATGATACCTGCTTCCGCCTGCTGACGGCGGCGGAGCTTGACCGCCTGTACGAAACAGATATGACACGGGACTTCCCAGCCGACGAGCTGAAGCCCCTATCTTGCCTGCAAACCCTTCTGGCAAAAGGGAACTATGAGCCTTACGGCCTCTTTTACGGCGAGACGCTGTTGGCTTACGCGCTCTATTGGCGCGCAGCGGGCGAGCCGTACAGGATGCTGGACTATTTCGCTGTCCTGCCGGAGGGGCGGAATAAGGGACTGGGCGGCAAGCTGCTGAAGGAGATGCTGGAGCGCTTCTGCGGTGAGGAACAGGGCGTATTCCTTGAGGTGGAGATTCCCAATACCGGAGACGAGGCTGTGGACAGCCTGCGCCGCCGTCGGCTGGGCTTTTACCGCCGGGCGGGACTCAGGCAGATGGGGTATACCACCCGAATTTTCGGCGTTCCCTTTTTGGTGCTGGCCTATGGGTCGGAAATCTCGGATGAAGCGCTGATGGAGACCCACCGAAAAATATACCGCACGGCCTTTTCCGGTGCGGTGTACGAGCGGCAGGTGCTGATTCCGGCGGAAGGGGGAGGACAAGCATGAATATCCTTGCCATTGAGTCGTCCTGCGACGAGACCGCCGCAGCGGTGGTGCGCGACGGGCGAGAGGTTTTAAGCGACTGCATCGCCTCACAGGCCGATATGCACGCAATCTATGGCGGGGTCGTGCCTGAAATCGCATCCCGCAAGCACATTGAGGCGATTGTGGGCCTGACGGACGAGGCCTTGCGGCAGGCCGACCTCGCCAAACAGGAGATTGACGCAGTTGCGGTTACCTATGCGCCCGGTCTTATTGGCGCGGTGCTGGTGGGGGTTAACTTTGCCAAGTCGCTGACCTATGGGCTGGGGATTCCGCTGGTACCCGTCCACCATGTGCGGGGACATATCGCCGCCAATTACATCACCCACCAGGATTTGGAGCCGCCTTTTCTGTGCCTGTGCGTCTCCGGTGGCAACACCCTCATTGTGGACGTGAAAGACTATACGGAGATGGCGGTGCTGGGCGCCAGCCGGGACGACGCGGCGGGGGAGTGCTTTGACAAGGTGGCGCGGGTGCTGGGGCTTGGTTACCCCGGCGGCGCGCCGCTGGACAAGCTGGCTCGGACGGGCGACGACAGCCGCTACCCGCTGCCCCGCGCCCATGTGGAGGGGCATGATTTGGATATGTCCTTCTCCGGCCTGAAAACGGCGGTGCTCAATCTGGTGCATAACGCCGAGCAGAAAGGGGAGAAATTAGACCTCCCCGGACTGGCGGCATCCTTTTCTGCGGCGGTGAGCGATACGCTGGTACCGCGCACGCTGGCGGCCGCCCGGATGACTGGCCGCAGGAAGGTGGCGGTGGCGGGCGGCGTGGCCGCCAACAGCCGTTTGCGCGCAGACCTGACGGCGGCCTGCCGCGATGCGGGCTTGTCCCTTTACCTGCCGGAGCTGAAGCTGTGCGGCGACAACGCCGCCATGATTGGCTGCCAAGGGTACTATGAGTATCTGGCGGGCAAGCGCGCTGGGATGGATTTGAACGCTTACGCCACGCGGGATATTGCGCTGGGATAACGGATAAGAAAAGCGCAGCTCAGCGAGCTGCGCTTTTTCTCTTCTTTTCAGATATTCACCGGGCGCAGTTGCCTGTGCGCCCAAGCAGTATCTCCAACCCGTGGCCGAGGGTGGGCAGAATGGCGTCCAGACATTCCGTCACCGCCTTTGGGCTGCCCGGCAGGTTGACGATAAGGGTGTTTTTGCGGATGCCCGCCTGCGCCCGGCTGAGCATGGCGCGGGGGGTAATGGCCGCCGAAGCGGCCCGCATGGCTTCCGGGATGCCGGGGGTTAGTCGTTCCACCACGTCAAGGGTGGCCTCCGGCGTGCAGTCGCGGGGGGAGAAGCCGGTGCCGCCGGTGGTGACCAACAGGTCGCACACGCCGCTGTCGCACCATGCGGACATGGTTTCCGCCAATGCGGCGCGGTCGTCTGGGAGAATATGCTCTTTCACGACTGTGAAGCCCGCCGCAGACAGAGCCGCCGCCGCCGCGGGAGTGGCTGCGTCCTCCCGTTCGCCGCTGGAACAGGAGTCGCTGGCGGTTAGGATAGCGGCGCGGAAAGGGAGAAAGGAGACGGTAAGCTCATCGCCCACGGAGATAACACCGCCGTGAAGCACGCGGGCAAACACACCCTCCCGCGGCATGATGCACTCGCCCATGACCTTGTAAATTTCGCAGTGGCTGTGGCATTCCTTGCCAATCTGGGTCAGCTCCAGCTCCACATCTCCGCAGGTGAAGCGGGCGCCGATGGGCAGGGTGCGGAAGTCGATACCCGCCACCACCAGATTTTCCCCGAAAGCGCCGTCCTGAACCTCAGCGCCCCGGGAGCGGAATGCCTCTATCTTATCGTGGGAGAGCAGGGACACCTGACGGTGCCATTTGCCCGCGTGGGCGTCGTTTTCAATGCCCCAGTCCTCCACAAAGCGGGCGGAGCCTACATTCGTTTTTTGGGTGCCCTTCTCCGGGCTGATGCAGACGGCAATCACCTTTCCCATGGTTTCATCCTCCGATTTCATTCATTGGCTGTTCCGCCACGCCGCCCTCGGCAAAGCGGTGGTGGGCGGGCTTATCCCGTACGGCATCCAGAATGGCCGTTTTGATGACCTCGTCATCGCTGCCTGCGTCCAACAGGGGGCGCAGGGCCACGCCGGTCTCATATTGCAGGCAGGTTTTCAAGAACCCGCCTGCGGTCAGCCGAACCCGGTTACAGCGGTGGCAGAAGGTGTGGCTGAGGGCGCTGATGAAGCCGATGCTCCCCGTAAAGCCTTCCGGGCGGAAGTAGCGGCAGGGTCCGTTGCCTGACGGCCCGGCGGAGGCCGAAAGAGGGCCGAAGGCGGCCTCCAGCTCGGCGCGCACCTGAGCCTCATCCTGCCGCTGAAGAGAGGCCCCCAGTCCCACCGGCATCAGCTCGATGAACCGCACGGACAGGGGCGCGTCCTTGGCAAGCGCGGCCAGGGGAACCCAGTCGGGCCGGTTTTCCGCCGTGGGGACGCAATTCAGCTTGACATTGAGGCACTCCGCCGACAGCGCCGCGTCCAGCCCCTCCAGGACCCGATGCAGTTCATCCCGACGGGTGAGGGCGGCAAAGCGCTGCGCGTCCAAGGTGTCAAGGCTGATATTCACGCCGCTGAGTCCGGCGGCCAGCAGGTCGGGCAGCTGCTCCTTCAGCAGCACGCCGTTGGTGGTCAGGGTGACGGAGTGGATGCTGTCGATGGCCTTCAACTGCTTCACCAGACCGGAAAGCCCCTTGCGTGCCAGCGGTTCTCCGCCGGTCAGCTTTATTTTGCTGACGCCGAGGGAGGCGAAGATGCGGCACAGGCGGACGATGTCCTCATAGCGCAGAATGTCGTCATGATGCAGAGCGGGCACGCCGTCCTCCGGCATACAGTAGACGCAGCGAAGGTTGCAGCGGTCGGTGACCGAAATGCGCAGATAGTCAATGACGCGCTGGTTGCTGTCCAGCATAGCATTCGCCTCCTTTCGTTCTCGCTTTGAAAGTGCTCAGGCGCGGGGGCCGCCGCCCACATAGAGGCCGGACTTACCGCCCTCCTTCCGCACCAGATGGACGCCGGTGATGGTCATGCCCTTGTCGATGGCCTTGCACATATCGTAAACGGTGCACAGCGCCATGCTGACGCCGGTGATGGCCTCCATCTCCACGCCGGTGACGCCGGTTGTGGCGGCGGTGCAGGTGGCTTCAACGGCACAGCGCTCTGTGTCGAGGGTAAAGTCCACGGTGCAGGAGGTCATGGCCAAGCTGTGGCACAGAGGGATAAGCTCCGGCGTTTTTTTCGCGGCCATGATGCCCGCCACCCGCGCCACGGCCAGCACGTCGCCCTTGGGGACGCCGCCGGTCTGAATGGCCGCCATTACTTCGGGGGAGACTAAAATCTGCCCGCTTGCCACCGCCACCCGTCGAGTGACCGCTTTGCCGGAAACGTCCACCATGCGGGCATTGCCCGCCTCGTCGATGTGAGTGAGTTTTTCCTCCGCCATGGTCACACACCCTTTCCAAAGGCACAGTTCGGATAGTGACAGGGCTTGCAGCCCAGACACAGCCCACCGTGGCCCAGTCCTGCCAAATCCGCCTTGGTTACCTTCACGTCGGCGGCCACCCGCGGCAGAATGAGGTCGAACACAGTGGCCTTGGCGTACATGACGCAGCCGGGCAGACCCATGATAGGGGTTCCGTCGTCGAAGTAAGCCATCAGGAACATAGCGCCCGGCAGCACCGGCGCGCCGTAGCTAATGATGGAAGCGCCGCTCTGCTTGATTGCGGTGGGAGTGCGGTCGTCCGGGTCGACGCTCATACCGCCGGTGCAGAGTATCATATCCACGCCTTGAGCGCGCAGGTCGGCAATGGCGGCCTTGATGTGCTCTGCGTCGTCGTCCACCGTGTGGTGGCCGGCCATGGTGATGCCGTAAGCGGCCAACTTTTCCACGATGACGGGGGTGAAGGTGTCCTCAATGCGGTGGTGGAACACCTCGTTGCCGGTGGTGACCACCCCGGCGGTTTTGCGGACAAAGGGAAGCAGCTCCAGCAAAGGCGTTTGGCCTGCGGCGCACTCCGCTTCCTCCAGCTTTTTTTCGTCGATGACCAATGGTATGACGCGGGTGCCCGCCAGCTTGTCGCCTGTGTGGACGGCGGTGTTGGTGTGGCGGGTGGCAATCATAAGCTCGTCAATGGAGTTGACGGCGTACAGCCGCTGAACGTCCACCCGGAACAGGCCGTCGCAGTCCGCAATCAGCTCGATTTTGCCCTCCTTCACCTCAGTGGGGTGCATCCGCTCATTCTGGCAGATGGCCCGCAGACGCTCTGCCGCCTCGTTTTCATGGAGCATCCCCTCCGTCTTCTCCCAGACGTAAAGGTGGTCTTTGCCCACCGAAAGAAGGACGGGAATGTCCTCTTCCGTGACCATATGGCCCTTGCGGAATACCGCGTCCTTGGTGACGCCGGGGATAATTTGGGTGATGTCGTGGCAGAGGACGTGGCCGACGGCATTTTTTGTGTCAATCAGTTTCATTTGGGTGGCATCTCCTTCAAAACTGTGCTAAACTATCCATAAACAATGTGAAAACGAAAGGGGGCGCTGCGGATGGGAACCGGAGCGGTCATTGTGGCGGCGGGCCTGTCGTCCCGAATGAAGGAATTCAAGCCCATGCTGTGTCTGGGGGAAAAGACGGTCGTCGAGCACACCGTCAGCGCTCTCCGTGCAGCGGAGGTAGACCCCGTCACGGTGGTAGTGGGCTATAAGGGTGACCTGCTCCGCCGCCATCTGGCGGAAAGCGGCGTACGCTTTGTAGAGAACCCCCGCTTTGCCCAGACCCAAATGTTCGACTCCGTGCTCATCGGTCTTGCCGACGTGGCGGAGCGGTGCGAGCGGGTCTTCCTTTTGCCTGCGGACGTGCCGCTGGTGGAGCCGGAAACCCTCCGCGCCCTGCTGACGGTATCCGGCCCATTGGTCCGGCCAGTCTGCGACGGGAAGGCGGGGCACCCTCTGTTGCTGGAGACAGGGCTGCTGCCCGCGCTGGCGGCTTACCGGGGCGACCAAGGCCTGAAGGGGGCCATTGAGACGTTGGGTCTGCCCATTACAGACGTTGCTGTGGAGGACGAAGGCATCCTGCTGGACGCCGACACTCCGGAGGATTATAAGCGCCTCATTCATCTGGAGGGCGTTCGCCGGGGGCGCGGTTCCCTGCGGATGGAGCTGCACTTGCAGTTGGCGGTGGAAGAGATATTCCTCACACCGGAAACCGCCCAGCTTTTGGAGATGGTGGAGAACACCGGCTCCATTCAGAACGCCTGCGGCTGCACTCATATGTCCTACTCCAAGGGGTGGAAGGCCATCAACCATATGGAAAAGCAACTGGGCTTTCCCGTGCTGGTGCGCTCTGCCGGTGGAGCGGAGGGCGGCGGCAGCGCTCTGACGGAGCGGGGAAAGCTGCTGCTGAACGCCTATCAGCGCCTGCAAAACGAGACGCGGGAACGGGCGCGGGAGATATTCGAGGCATGCTTCCCGCCGGAACTGCTGGAGACCCCATAAAGGGTTTTCACACCGCTGCGTTATTCTGCAAAAAACAGTTCGCATGGAAAAAGGAGGGCGCCCCATGGAGAGGACGCTTTATCTCATCCGTCACGGCGCAGTCGAGGGGCCGCGGGTGTGCCTCGGACGCACGGATTTGCCCCTCTCTCGGCAGGGACGCTTTCAGGCGGGACTGCTGAAGCTGTGGTTTGAAAACCGTCAACCGGTGACGGCCCTGTGCAGTCCCCTGCGCCGGTGTGTGGAGACGGCAAGCGTCGCTTTCGGCAGCGCAAAGCCGATGAACGGCTTTGCAGAAATCGATATGGGAGAGTGGGACGGCTTGCCCTTTGAGACCATCCGCACCTGCTGGCCAGAGCTTTACCGCCGCCGTGGGGAGGATATGCTTCATGTGTTCCCACCAGATGGCGAAGCGCCGGAAAACGCTCTTGCACGTTTCGAAAAAACGTTGAGCGACTGCCTGAAGAACACGGAGGGCGATATAGCGGCGGTTGCCCACAGCGGGGTCATGCGGCTAATGTTATGTAAACTTTCTGGGCGTCCGTTAAACACTGCCTTTACCTTATCACAGCCCCACGGCTGTGTCAATGTTTTAACGCTTTGTAGGGACGGTTTTCATTTGGAAACAGAGGCGCTGCGTCCCATGCCGGTACTGGACGAGCGGGCGTGCTTATCTCTGCTGAAGGCCTGCGGCTGCGATGCGGAGCTAATTGCCCATTGCAGAGCGGCGGCGGGACAAGCGGCGATGCTGACCGGACAGCTGAAGGCCGTCGGCTTGGCGCTGAATGGGGAAGCCATTCAAGCGGCGGCATTGCTTCACGATATGGCCCGTGGCCTGCCCAGCCATGCCGCAGAGGCGGGGCATTGGCTCAGTGAGGCGGGGTATCGGGCGCTTGGGAAAATTGTGGCGCGCCACCACGACTGGGACGGCGGGGTGATAGACGAGGCGGCAGTGGTCTATCTGGCCGACAAGCTGGTGCAGGGAGACCGCACGGTGACGCTTAAAGAGCGGTTTACCGTCAGCGGAGAAAAATGTAAAACACTGGAAGCGCGGGTGGCCCATGAGCGGCGCTTCCGCACGGCGCGCGCCTTGTTGGAGCAGGTGGAGGCGCTGTGTGCAGAAAAGGGGAGGCATTGACTGTGAACAAGGCGGTATTGGAGGCGCGGGCGTGTATTGGACGGGGGGAAGCCATCGTCATAGCGGAGGTGGCGGAGAGCGCTGGTTCCTCTCCGCGAAAGCGGGGAGCGTGGATGCTGATGACGGCTGACCGTCGATTTTTCGGCACCATAGGCGGCGGCAAGTTGGAGGCGGAAGCGGAAAAGCTCTGCCGTGCCGCCTTTGAGAGCAAAGACGATAAGACGGTCACCCTCAAGCTGACCGCGGCAGAGCAGGGCGGCATTGATATGCGATGCGGCGGGGACGTGTCCCTGCGGGTGGCCTATCTCACGCCGGAGGAGGGCAGGACGTTCCTGTCCCAGCGGGGCGGCAAGGAGACGACGGCCTATATCTTCGGCGGCGGCCATGTGGGCTTGGCGCTGGAGCAGGCGCTGCGGCAGGTCGATTTTCGGACGGTGGTGCTCGATGACCGAGAGGAGTTTGCGAACCGTAAACGCTTTCCGGAGGCGGACGAGGTGCGGGTGCTGGCGGACTATAAAAACGCCTTTGACGGTATTGCCACAGATGAGAACAGCTATATCATCATCGTCACCCGCGGCCATGCCGGGGATTATGACGTTCTGCGTCAGGCAATGGACGTGCCGAAAGCCTACCTTGGCATGATAGGTAGCCGCAAAAAGGTGGCGTTGGCCATGGAAAACCTTCGGGGGGAGGTCGTTTCCGAGGAGGCGATAGCCGCCGTCCACGCGCCTATCGGCCTGAAAATCGGGGCGGAGACCCCGGAGGAAATCGCCGTCAGTGTGGCGGCGGAGGTGATTGCCGTCCGGGCGGGGGTGAGGCCGTGACCGAGCTGTGCGGCTGTGATTCCACGCAGGAGCCGTCCGGCGGCTGTATCGTCTGCGGCGCGTCTTTGCGGTACCATCTCAAAGGCGAGGTGCACGTTTGTGCAGTCTGCGGAAAGGAACAGCGCACCCATGTGGAATGCGAGGCGGGACATTTTGTGTGCGACGGCTGCCATACCGCTGGTTTTGAAGCTGTGGTGGCTGCGCTGCGGGCGAGCAATGAGTGCGACCCGATGGCGCTTTTTGAGCGCATGGCAGAGCACAGCGCCATTCACCTTCATGGCCCGGAGCATCATGTGCTGACGCCCTGCATTTTACTGGCGGCCTACCACAATGCGGGCGGGAAGGTGGATATAGAGCAGGCGCTGCCGGAGGCGGTGCGCCGGGGGCGCGAGGTTTCCGGCGGACTGTGCGGGGAGTGGGGCGTCTGCGGCGCGGCGGCGGGCGTGGGCATTATGCCAGCATCGTGCTGGGCGCGACCCCGCTGAATGGGGCGGTGTGGCACCTGCCCCAGCAGCTTGTGGCGGATTGCCTGAAGCGGCTGGCGGAGGTGGGCGGCCCGCGCTGCTGCAAGCGCACCACCCGCCTCTGCATTGAGGAGGCGGTGCGGTTTACCCGCGAGGAGTTGGGTGTTTCCCTCCCCATGGAGCTGCCCCACGCCTGCGTTTATGCCAAGCGAAACACGGAGTGTATCGGGGCGCGTTGCCCTTACTTAAAATAAACCGGTGGAGCCGCGTACAGCGGCTCCACCGGTTTTTGCTGCGTTTAGTTTTTCTCCGCCGTGATGTACCGCGCGCAGAAGGGCACCGCGCTGCCCTTGTCCCAGACGTGGAGGCTGCACGAGTTGAGCCGCTCTAAATCAAGGTTCCAGCGGTCTTGAAAGGCCATAGCGGTGAGGGTGAACATGTTGCTCTTGCCGGCTGCCAAGAAGGTGGCCATATCGCTCATGTTCAGCGTTTCCGCCTCGGCGATGAAGCGCTCGCTCTCCGGGTCGCGCTTCCACCGGCGGGCGATGTAGCAGCGGTTGGAGAGGGCGGAGGTCTTGGTCACTGCCGACGTACCCCCCTTGTGGGGGTTCAGGGACAGTAGCCCGTCGGGCAAAACGATGTAGTCGCTGTGGAAGCCGCAGCGGGGGTGGTCGCAGCAGGAGGGGGAGATGTCTTCCAGAGAGACAAGCCCCTCCGTTTGGGTCACGACGGCGTTCAGCAGCTCCGGCAGGGTGAAGCGGTCACGGTCTGCGGGCTCATAGGGGCAGCGGCCGAAGTAGCTCACCGGCTGAAAGTGAACGCCACGCACCACCGGAGATTTGGAGATGGCGAACCGAATCAAATCACCAATGTGGTCGCTGTTAAGGCCGGGCACCACCGTGGGAACCAGCGTCACGCCGAGGCCCAGACTGCCGCAAAGGTCGATGGCGGCCAGCTTGTCAGAAAGATAATCGCCGCCCCGCAGGGCTTGGGTGACGGCGGGGTCGGTGGAGTCAAACTGGAGAAAAACAAAGGTCAGTCCTGCATCCGCCAGCTTTTTGGTGTACTCCGGCTCTTTGGCCAGCCGAATGCCGTTGGTGTTCAGTTGGATGGAGGTAGCCCCCGCCACTTTCGCCGCCGCCACGATTTCGGGCAGGTCGTCGCGGACAGTAGGCTCTCCGCCGGAAAGCTGGATAAAGGTCAGATTTTTCTCTGCCAATGTACGGAAGGCGTCCGCCAGCTCGTCCACGGTCGGCTCGTCTGTGAGAACGGCGCCGCCGTCGGCAAAGCAAAAGCTGCAGCGGAGGTTGCAGCGGTTTGTCACCTCCACCAGAATGCAGCAGGTGTCCTGTCCGTGACTTGAGCATGAGCTGCAGCCGTTCGGACAATACTCCGGAATATCCGCCGGACGCTCCCCGCCCCACTGCTCATAGGGAACGCCGCCGTCCCGCCAGATGAGGGCGGAAAAGCTGCCGTGGGCAGGACAGGTCTTTTTCAAAAACACACCGCCCGTTTCCCGCACGATGTCCGCGGGGAGCTGAACGCCGCAGACGGGACAGATGCTTTTTGTGGTGTGCAGATGCTCCATGATGGCGCCTCCTAAAAGGAAATGGGCTCCGGCCGCTGAAATTTTTTCCTGTCAGGGCGGGACTGTACCCGTGCCAGCCGGGGCAGGACGCTGCCGCAGGGACACGGTTCCGCCAGCAGACGGCTGCGGTCGCCGGTACGGTAGCGAATGAGGGGCATTCCCCGGCGGGAAAGGGTGGTGAATACCACCTCGCCCTCCTCACCGGGCGGGAGGGGCTGTCCGGTGTCCGGATGGACGATCTCGCAGTATAGGTCGGCGGCGGGGATATGATAGCCGTCGTGGACAGCGCAGGAGACCGGACCGAGGAAGCCGGTCTCTGTCATACCGTACTGCTCGTTAACGGTGCAGTGCCATGCGTCCCGAATGATTGCTCTGTTTTGAGGGGAGACGTACTCCGCCGCCAGAAGAACGCTTTCCAAAATGCTGCCGATTTCAGCGGAACGGCCTTGGCGCAGGGAGCGTTCCGCCGCCCCAGCCACTGCGGAGGCGGGGCCGACCAGCGAGGCGGCCCGCTGCTCGAGGATGGCGTTTAACAACCCGTCATAGCGCTCCTCCGTGGGATGGCCGAAGGGGATACCTTCCGCGCCCATGCGGCGAAGTCCCGTTATGAGAAGGTCGTTGAGAGAGCCAGGGCTTTCGCCGGGGAAGAGAAGCAGCACCTTATCCCCTGGGCGGATGAGGGTGGCCATACCATGGTGGAAGAAGTCCACCGTGCGCTCTTGGTCGTCCGCGGTGAAGTAGACCCGCTTGGACGGTCCGGTGGAGCCGCTGGTCAACAGAGTGACGATGCGGCTTATCTCGTCCCCCTTGACGCAGAGCATCAACCGTCCGGACTGTCGCAGGTCTTCCGGGGTGGTAAAGGGGAGGCGGGACAGGCCATCCAAAGAGGCAATTTCCCCTTCCGGCAGACGGGTACGGTAAAAGGGGCTGCTGGCTCTGGCATAGGCAAGAACGGCGTTGAGCGCCTCAAGCTGCCGCCGGGCAAGGGCCTCCGCCGTCAGGGGGGCGGCCGCTCCCAGCCGACCTGCCACCCAAGCGTCAAGCATCGTGTTTTTTCCGGGCCAGCATCAGGAAGTAGCCTGCCGATTTTGCGGTACAGCGGCAGACGCGGTCTCCGCCCATGGCCTGCACATAGGCGTCCAGGGAACCGCAGTCCAGAATGACCTGCCCCAAAAACGCCTTGAGGTCGGCGGTGTGGTCTTCCACCAGCGTGACCGCAAGGCCAAGCTCCTCCAAAAGGCCGGTGAGGCCGTCCAGAACCACCGCGCCGTCCTGACAGTAGGGGGAGGGGAGCACAGCGTCATGGCCGCAGTCATCATGCTGGCGGGGACGGCGGAACTGGGCCATAGCGGCCTTGTAGTCCCGCCGGTAACGTTCCATATCAGGCTGGCGGACATAGAGGTCGGAGAGGATGAGAACCCCGCCGGGTCGCAGCATACAGTAGGCCTCGTGGATAGCCTCTTCCTGCCGGGGGAGAACGGAAAAGACGCACTCCATCAAGACCGCGTCAAAGCTGCGGGATGGGAATTCCAGCGCGTCCGCTGACTGAACAAGGGCGTTGACACCTTTGGCTTTGGCTGCATCCACAGCGGCGCGGTTAAGGTCTACCCCAGTGACCGTCAAGCCGAATTCCTCCGCCGCCATGGCCGCCGCCGTACCGTCGCCGCAGCCGACATCCAACAGCGCCGCGCCCTTTGGAAGATTACAGCGCTTCAGGGCGGCGCGGGTCAGCTCCAGCCCGCCGGGACGGAGCAGGCTCATAATACGTCCTCCAGCAGCTCGTCCAAAATGTCCATAGCCGCCAGCACGGGGGTGGGGCAGTATTCAATCAGCTTGCCGGAGGCGACGGCGGCCTGCTCCTGCTGCGGGTCGGACAGGTCACAGCCCAGCAGGTCGCGGCAGCGGCAGGAGCCGCACTTGGCGCGGAAGGCTTCTTCAAAGGCCAGCGCCTTCTCCTTGGCCTCCCCCTGCTCTGCCGCCAGACCGATGACCATCAGCGCGCCGGTGACAGCGCCGCAGGCGTCCCCCATGAACATACCTCCGCCGAAGCAGGCGGCCATGCGGTCTGTTTCTTCAACATCATAGCCCAGCGACTGGGCATAGCGGCCCAGAACGCACTGGGCGCAGTTGCGCCCCCGCAGGAATTCCTGAGATAATTCATTTCGGGTGGGTTTCATGGCGACGCCTCCTTATTTGTCCTCCATCAGGGCTTCCACCTCGGCCATGCGTCCCTTGGCAAGCTCCTTGGAGATGAAGATGCGGCCGCATTTGGGGCAGGTGGGCACCTCGTGCCCGAAGGAGCGGCCCATATAGTTGAAAACATTCCGTTTCAGTACCAGCGCCTCGCCGCACTTACCGCATTTCCAGCCGGTAGTATCAGACATGCTCGCCGCCTCCTTCCCCAAAGCGCATCCGGTGAGAGTAGACACTCTCCACCTCATAGGCCTGTTTACTGGCGGCGCGGTACTCCACCCAGTAGGTAATCACATCTCGGATGAGGGTGGCCAGCTTGCCGCCGTCCTCCCGTATGAAGCACTCGCCGCTCTCCTCGGCCGCGAAGATGCACTCTTTTACGTCATCGTCCGTGACCAGATGCTCCTCCATCTCGGCACGTACGCCGTCGGGAATATGAAGCTCCACGCCGTCCCACGGCTTGGCCGGGGGGATAAAGGTCTCGTTCTGCATGGCGCGCATCAGTTCTCCTTTCACCTTGAGGGTGTTGCGGCGCTTCTGGGCAAGATGGGGCACCGTTCCGGCGGGGCCGAACAGAGCCTCCAGCACATGGGCGCATTGCTTGCCCTCCGAAAGAAAGCTCTCCCGGCAGTTGGCGCAATAGACCAGATAGGGAAGCTCGCTTTCCCCAGCGCGGTTGTGAACGACGGTCTTATAAAGCTCTGGGTTGGCGGTTTTCATATGACCGCCGTAACCGCAGCAGCGGGGCGGCCCGGATAGCTCTGCGCAATCCATGCCGCTCTGCTTGGCCAGCGCCCGAACGCCCCGGCGCATCCCGTCGTCCCGGCGGGAATTGCAGGGGTCGAAGACGGCGCAGGCGGAAAAGGGCTGGGACAGGTTCAAATCCTCTTGCTGCGCCAACAGCTCATAGAGGGAGACCGTCGGCACATCGGGCATCAGACGTGCAAACACCTCCATACAGGAGGCGCAGGCCAGCACCAGCGTGGGCTTTCCGAGAGACTCCCACGCGGCGCGGAGGCGTTTCACATTTTCTTCCCACAGGGGACGCTCTCCCGCCCACCAAGCGGGCGCGCCGCAGCAGCCCAAAATGACCCCGGCGCCGTATTGCCGCGCTAAAAGCTCCATGGTTTTCAGGGTGTGCTCCGGTAGGGAGGCGGTAAGCTGGCAGCCGGGGAAAAAGGCATACTCACAGGAGTTTTTTTCCATGGGTGCCGAGGCGAAAAAGCCGTCGTGAGAGGCGAAATCCAGTTCCCGCAGCCAGAAGTCGTGGAAAGCGGCGGGCTGGATGCCTGCGGCGGCGCGCTCTTCGCGGGAACGGCGGAACAGCTCGCCCATATCTACCCCTTCCGGGCAGGTGGCGGAGCACCAAGAGCACAGGTTGCAGGAGTAGCTTTCCCGCGTCATGGTGCGGCTGGCCAAAAAGCGGGGACTGGAGTCGGCCAGCACCTCCATGGCCATCTGAAGGGGCGGCTTTTTGTATTGGGCCAATAGCTCGCACTGGGTGAGGCAATGGCTGCAATTACATTGAAAACAGCGGGCGGCCTCCGCTTTCGCTTCCTCTTTGGTGTAGCCGGCGTCACCGCCGGCAGGGATGACGTGGGCGGCGGAAGCGGCGTCCTTCGGCACAAGGGAGTGGCCGCCGCAGGTGGCCTTCGGCGCGTCAAGGGAGGGCCGCCCCGTCTGAATGGAGCTCTCCACCACCTTGGAGAGAACAGACCCGGCGGCAATGGATTCCATCAGTCCCATACCGACCACGCCGCCCACAAGGAAAACGCCGGGGGCGGCAGTGCTCATCAGGGTGCTGTCCCAGCCGTCCAGCAGGCCGAAGTGCTCGCCGCCGTCGCCGGTGGCGATACACACCGCCGCAAAATCGGATAACTCATCCAGAGAGGAGACCTTCGTACCATAGCGGAACTCCACCTGTTCGGCGGAGTATTGCAGGGTGAAGTCCGCGTCGAACACGTCAAATTGAGGGTGGCCGTTCAGAGAGCCGCCCCAGCGGTCGCCGCGTTCAAATACGGTAACCGGATACTTCTTCTGCGCCATGTTCAAAGCGATGGACAGCCCGGCAGGGCCCGCGCCGATAACGGCGATTTTTTCCTCTTTGGGCGGAACTGGAAATTTATTGGGGGCTTGGGCGTCCGACAGGCGGATAACCGCCTCCTCCAGTCTGCCCAAATCCAGCGGCTCGTCGCCAATCAGGCGGCGCTGGCACGCGCCCCGGCAGGGACGCTCGCACAGGGCGGCGGCCACGGTGGGGAACACCAGCGCCGTACGCAGTTCCCGGTAGGCGGCGCTCCAGCGGCCCTTTGCCGCCTTGTGGAGGAAGGAGCGCACGTCCAGCCCGAAGGGGCAGGCCGCGGAGCAGGGGGCGCTTGCGTCGTGGATACAGCCCGCCACAAGGGCAGTACATTCTTCCTGTCTCATACTCCATTCCTCCTAATGGGGCAAAAAAGCCGCCGATGGGCGGCTTTTTTGCGCTTTATCACATGGGATGATTTTGAATTTCTTCCAGAGCGTCCTCAAGGTCTGGGCCAAGATAGTACTTGTCGGGCTTCAGCTCCTTGCCCTCCTGCTTGGCCGCCCAAGCCGCCTTGACCTTGTCGGGGGTGGCGGGTAGCTCGTAAATACGGCAGCCGATGGCGTTGTTGATGGCGTTGATGACTGCCATATGGCCGGAGGACTGGAACACCTCCGAACAGCCGGAGGAGCCGAAGACGCCCTGCTCGCCGCGTTCCGTCTCCAAATATTCTACCCGAATATCGTCGGGAATGTCAAGTATCTGCGGGATGCCGCAGGAGAGCATATTGCGGTGCTTCTTGATGTCCTGATAATCCTCGCTGAGGGCGAAGCCGATGCAGTGGGAGATACCGCCGTAAGCCTGACCGTCCACCGCAAGCTGGTTGCCTATCTTGCCCACGTCGGCGCAGCAGGCGAAGCGGAGCACCTTGGTCTTGCCGGTGTTCACGTCCACCTCGACCAGCGCACAGTTGGCGCCGTACATATACTCGCTGTCCTTGTCGCCCTCGCCGGTGTTGGGGTTCAGGCCGGGGTCGATGCCGGAATCCATGTTGTCCACATGGCCCACATATTTGGTGGGGATGCCTTCATTTACCATCTCTTCATAGGTGCGGAAGGTGCCGTCCGCCTTGCGCATGGCGTTTACCAGCAGCTCTGCGGCGGCGCGAACGGCGCGGCCGTTCATCATATGGCTGCGGCTGCCCGCCGCCACGCCGGAGTCGGGGCAGGTGTGTGAGTCGTTCATCACCAGACGCACCTTGTCGGGGTCAATGGTGAAGCCCTGCTCGCTCAGCGCCTTGACGGTGACGGTAAGAGCGCCGATGTCGCCGCCTTGCCCCATGTCCTCCCATGTATTGTAGACGGCAATGCCGCCGTCGGGCAGCAGCTCAAGGGCGTTCTCCGCCTTGTCCCACATGCCCAGACCGCACAGGAAGCCGCCCATGCCGATGCCCACGCCCAGATGGCGGCCTTCCTTGCGTCCGGCTTCCGCCTCTTCCTTAAAGGCGTCGTAATGGGGCTTGAGCATTTCCATTAAGGTCTTGTAAACATACAGCTTATAAGGACGGCTGTTCAGGTTGGTCTCGCCCGGCTTGGCAAGGTTCTGATAGCGGAACTGCCACGGGTCGATGCCCGCCTTTTCCGCCAGCATATCCATCAAAGCCTCGGTGCAGGTGTAGATTTGGGGCGCGCCGAAGCCGCGGTAGGCGGCATTAAAGGCGTGGTTGGACACGCCGCCGCGGGCCAGCGCCTTGGCGTTGGGGACGTTGTAGCCGTGGAAGGCCACGGAAATCATGTTGTTGAAAATCTTGCTGGCCAACACGGCGTAAGCGCCGTGGTCAAGGCCGAGGTCGTACTCGGCGGCCACCAGCATACCGTTTTCGTCGCAGGCCAGCTTGCCGTTGGTGAAGGTGGCGGAACGCTTGCCGGTGACGTGGAGGAACTCCTCATAATTCAGCGTCATGGTGACGGGGATGCCCAAATTCTGCACAGCGGTGGCGATGATGGCATAGGTGTTGGTAGAAACGCTGTAACCGAAAGAACCGCCCACCGGGTTCATGATAATGCGAATCTTGCCCTCCGGAATGCCGCAGGCCTGCGCAAGGCCGTCGCAGGCCTCCTGAACGGCCTGGGTTTTACACTGCACTACCACATTGCCGTCGGGGTCATAGTAGCCCTGCGCCACGTCCGGCTCGATGGAAAGGTGAGGCTCATGCTGGGAGTGGAAGCTGCCTTCCACCACATAGGCGGCGTCGTCGAACAGGTCTTCCGGGTCCTCGCCCTTGAATACCGGGGCCTCCAGATAGGAGTTGGGGCAGTTTTCGTGCATCTGGATGGCGTTGGGCATACAGGCCTCAGGGAAGGTGAAGTAGGCGGGCAGAACTTCCAGCTCCTGCTTGACCTTGGCGGCGGCGGCGCGGGCGTGCTCTTCCGTGTCGGCGGCCACCACGGCCACCACGTCGCCCTTGCGGCACACCTTGTCGCCGGCGATGACGGGGAAGGGAGGCGCGCCGGTGCCCTTCCAGCGGGGGATGACCGGAGGGCCGTCCAAGTCGTTGGTGCCCTTTACGTCCTTGGCGGTCATCACCTTGATGACGCCGGGCATCTGCTCGGCCTCGCTGGTGTCGATGCTGATGATGCGGGCGTGAGGCTCGGCGGCCAGCGTGACGGCCAGATGGGCCACGCCTTCCGGCATCTTCAGCTTCAGGTCGTCGCCGTAATCCATCAGGCCGCAGGCCTTGGCCACGGCGGTGGGACGGGGACGGGCGGAGCCGTAAATATCGGTCTCGCCCTCGAAATCATAGGTAATGTCTTCCATGGTGGCTTCGCCGCGCATGACCTTGGCGGCGGCCATCACCGCATCCACAATAGGCTTGAAGCCGGTGCAGCGGCAGATGTTGTGGTTTTTCTGGAACCAGTCGCGCACTTCCTCACGGGTGGGGGAGGGGTTCTTCTGCAGCAGGACGTAGGTGGAGACGATAAAGCCCGGCGTGCAGAAGCCGCACTGGATGCCGCCGTAAGTGACCCACGCCTGCTGAATGGGGTGCAGGTGCTGAGGCGTGCCGATGCCCTCGATGGTGACGATTTCGCTGAACTCAGGCACCATACGCATCTTCTTAACGCAGGAACGGCAAAGCTCGCCGTTCAGGATGACGGTGCAGGCGCCGCACAGGCCGGTGTTGCAGCCGACTTTCGTACCGGTCAGCCCCATACGGCGCAGGACAGTGGCGAGGGTGTCCGTGTTCGGGTCACAAATCACGGGGCGGTCGACGCCATTGATGGTGAGGTGGATGCGCGCATAAGTCTTAATGGTGGGTTCGCTCATTTCTCTCATCCTTTCATGGAGTGGTGGGCGGGCGTTTTGCAAGCATGGGCCGCCGAACATGCAATTTTCCTATGTTATAGATATAGTATAGCGTCTGAAAACAAATTTGTCAAATAAAACACAAACTTTTTTGCACCATCGGTGACACAAGGGTGCGCTTTAGCGAACAGCCGTGCGGTTTCAAGTTAGGGGAGATGCTAATATCCATATGGAATCATCGAATTTGACAAAGCGCAGCGCGGGGTTTATGCTGGATTTGTGGAATTTTGCCTATATATAAGGAGGAGTATATATGTTTTCATTTGCCCCTATCAGTCCCCGCATCCAGACCTTGATGAAGAAGCGGGAAAACGCCAACCGTGGAAAGGTACGCATGGACGGCGAGCGCACCAAGATTTACACAGATTATTATAAGACCCATGAGGCGGAGCCGTACAATTTGAAGCGCGCCCACTGTGTCTATGAGTGGGCGGCGAAAAAGACCATTCTGGTAGAGGACGAGGACATTTTTGTGGGCAATCTGGGCCGTACCTTCCGCAGCGCGCAGCCCTTCGTGGAGTGGGACGCCCGCTGGGTGTACGACGCCGTCCACAGCGACGACGAGGTGTTCCGTAAGGCGTGGCAGACTCCCGGCTGCTTTGCCTATATGAGCGACGAGGACCGCGAAATCTTCAAGGAGGCCAGCGAGTATTGGATGGACCGTTCCATTGCCGCCCGCGCCACCGCCACCGCGCCGCCCTCTGTCGCCCACCTGATGGGGGATGGCAGCACCGACTTCTTCAACGCCACCTACACCACGGGCAGCACCGTGTTCGGAACCATGCCGCAGGGCCACTTCTCCACCAACTATAAAAAGGCGGTGGAGGTGGGCTTCGGCGCAATTAAAAAGGAGTGCGAAGAGCGCATGGCGGCCATGGACGGCCTTGTATTCGGCGCCGACGCCAAGAAATACAACTTCTACCGCACCACCGCCATTGTGTGCGACGCGGCGATTTTGCTGTCCAAGCGTTACGCAGAGGAGTGCCGCCGACAGGCGGAGACCAAGGCGGCGGACGACCCCCGCAAGGCGGAGCTGCTGAAAATGGCGGACAGCCTGGACTGGATTATGGAGAACCCCGCCCGCAACACATGGGAGGCCATGCAGGTGGTGATTTTCTATCAGCAGATGCTTATCTCCGACGGACAGCAGCACGCCCTCACGCTGGGACGGGTCGACCAATACGGCGGCTGGCTGGCCAAGGCGGAGATGGAAGCGGGAACCTTGACCCAAGAGGACGTGCAGGAGCTGGCGGACGCTTTCTATTTGAAGCTCACCGACAACATCGGCGTGAAACGGATGGGCAGCAATGATTTGATGGCCCAGATGGAGACGGGGGAGGGCGTGGAGCACTCCTACTCCACTTGCGGCCAGCATTTCACCGTGGGCGGTCAGTTAAAGGACGGCAGCGACGCCACAAACCCCATGACCATCGCCCTGCTTCAGACCTGCGGGCGTTTGTTCCTGTGCGACCCGTCGGTGTCCTGCCGTATCCATAAGGGCACGCCTGACGAGGTTTGGCAGTTGGCCATTGAAGCCAGCAAGCTGGCGGGCGGTATGCCAACCTTGGAAAACGACGACGTTATTATGCCCGCTCTGATGCGCCGTGGCGTTACGCTGGAGGACGCCCGTGATTACGCCATCATCGGCTGTGTGGAGCCGACGGTGGGCGGCAAGGACTACCCCGCCTGCGGCGGCGACGGCATTGAGAGCTTTTTCAACCTGGTGGGGCCGCTGGTCTTGGCGCTTCACGACGGCTGCAACCCCACCACTGGTTACACCGGCGGCCTCAAGACGGGCTGCCTGTATGAATACAAGGATTTTGAGGCGTTCAAGCAGGCCTATGCCGACCAGCTTGCCCACTACCTGCGCTGGCACGTCACCGTCACCAATTTCTATGAATTGATGTATGCGGAATATTTCCCCAGCGTGGTGTGCTCTGCCACCATGGACGGTTGCATGGAGAGCGGAAAGGACGTGCTGGAAGGCGGCGCGGTGTACAACACCACCGGCAGCACCGGCTGCGGCATCGGCAATGTGGCGGACAGCCTGATGGCGGTGAAGATGGCCATGGACGGACGCCTTGGCTGCACCACGAAGGACTTGTACAACGCCATCAGTGCCAACTGGGAGGGCTATGACGACCTGCAAAAGAAGGTTCTGTACGAAATGCCGCACTATGGCAATAACATCGAGGAGGTAGATGAGCTGGCAGTGTGGTCCATGACTCAGTTTGCCGACACGCTCAATTCCCTCATCGGCCCCCGCGGAAATTACAACGCAGGTACCTTCACTATGACGGTGCATATCTCCTATGGCGCAGCCACGGCGGCTACGCCCGACGGCCGCAAAAAAGGCGAGCCGCTGGCAGAGGCTATCTCTTCCCGCCAGGGCTTTGACAAGAACGGCCCCACGGCCTATCTGACCTCGGCGGCCAAGCTGCCCCATACCAAGCTGGGCAACGGCGACCAACTGAACATTCGCTTCTCTCCCAGCGTGGTGAACAGCGACCAGGGCACCCAAAAGCTCCGCGCTCTGATTTCTACCTATTTTGCGCAGGGCGGCATGCAGGTGCAGTTCAATGTGGTGGCCACCGATACCCTCCACGACGCGCAGGAGAACCCCGACAAATACAAGAACCTTATCGTGCGCATTGCCGGCTTCTCCGCCTACTTTGTGGAGATGCCCAAGGCCATGCAGGACGACTTCATCACCCGCACAGAAAATTCTTTGTAAGAACAGGGAAAAAGAGGGCTGTACCTAATGGCAAAGTGCCGCAACGAAGTATTCTATGTAAGGCAGGGCTGTGACTGTAAAAGGTCACAGTCCTGCTTTTTCAGGCCGTTTTCCGCTCTTTACGCCACTGTCCTCTGCCGTCCCCGGCTTCACAGGGGTTGTCAGCGATGTCAATGATCCCAGCGGCCTTGTAGTAAATCTCAATCTTTTGCCTGCGGTGCCCAC
>JAAWDI010000066.1 GCA_022793685.1 Oscillospiraceae bacterium | reverse complement strand
GCGCTGGCGGCGCCGATAGAGGCCATTATGGGTTTTCTGGGCAAGGTAATTGATATGGCGGTCAAGGCAAAGGACGCCCTCGTGGACTTTTTCAAGGCCGGTTCCAGTGAGAACCAGAAGATGATTATCCGCAACACGCCAGGGTTGACGCAGAGGCAGATAAGCGGAGCGATGCCGCGTGTGGCGCAGGTTTCCATTCCCGCCTTGGCCAAAGGCGCAGTAATTCCGCCGAACCGAGAATTTATGGCGGTACTGGGCGAGCAGAAGAGCGGGACGAATGTGGAGGCGCCGCTCAAGACCATCGAACAGGCGGTGGAGAACGTGCTTTCCCGGCGGGGCGGCGGGACGAAGGACATCACGCTGCACCTGAGCGCCGGACGGGGCTTTGTGCGTGGGCTGAAGCTGGAGCTTGACCGAGAGAGCCAGCGGCGGGGCGTGAAGCTGGTGCAGGGGGTGATGGGATGACGGACAGGACGGTATTTGCAGTAGACGGGCGGTCGTACAGGGTGCTGGTGCCGGAGGGCGGGCTGAAGCGTTCCGGCCAGATACTGGACGGAGAGAACGCGGGGCGCGTAAAGTCGGGGGCGATGAAGCGCGACGTCATAGGTACTTACTACAATTACAGCCTGACGCTGGAGACGAACCGGCTGAATGTGGCGGAGTACGACGCGCTGTATGAGGTGCTGTCGTCGCCGGAGGACAGCCATACCATCACGGTGCCCTACGGGCAGGGGACAATCACCTTTGAGGCGTATGTGTCGGGCGTGGAGGACGAGTTGAAGCGGATGGGGGACGGCTTTAACCGTTGGGGCGGCCTGACGGTGACGTTCACGGCCATGTCGCCGAAGAGGAGGCCGTGAGATGGGCAATGAGGTGACGGTAAACGGGCAGGCCTTTGACGACAGCCGGATACTGTCAGGGAGCTGCTATCTGGGGACGTCGCTCATCAGTGACGAGCTGGCGGTGGACACGCTGGAGGTGGAGCTGGACGGCGGCGCAGCTGTGTCGACGCTGTTTCTTCCTGCGGGCGCGGCAGGGCTGCAAACGCAGGAGGGCCTTTCGTACGCGGTGCGGCCGTATGTGCGGGTGCTGGGGGACGACCTGGCAGAGTTCAGCTACGGCATGCCGGTAGACTACCGGTATAACGGTGCGCTTATCGGGCGGTTCTATCTGACGAAGGTGGAGCGCACGGCAAAATATACTTACACCCTGTCATGTACGTCGGCCATGGGACTGCTGGCGGGCAGCACCCATTACGGCGGCCTGTACCGGGGCGAAAGCATGGAGGCGGTGCTCGCCGACGTCATGGGCGGCGCTGCGGCGTATGAGCTTGACCCGGTTTTCCGCCAGCAGCCGGTGTATGGCTGGCTGCCGGTGGCAAGCCGCCGGGACAATTTACAGCAGCTTTTATTTGCCATGGGCTGCAGCATGAAAAAGAAGGAGGACGGCGGACTGCTGTTCACCCTTCTGCGTCCTGCTGAACAGAGCGGGCTGAGCGGGGAACGGCTGTATATGGGCGGCACGGTGGAGCATCCGGCGGCAGCCAGCCGCGCGGAGGTCACAGAGCACGCCTACCATGCCTTGAGCAGCACGCAGGAGGAGACGCTGTTTGAGGGCGAGGTGGGCGAGCAGGCGCTCAGGACGCCCAAGGGGCAGAGCTGCGTCGGCGCGCTGGTGCTGTTTGAAGGGCCGATGCACAGCCTGACGGCGGTGGGCGGCACGATTTTGGAGCAGGGAGTCAATTACGCGGTGCTGGGCCAGTCGGCGTTTTGCCGTCTGACAGGCAAGGCGTATGCCCACACGTCACGGGTCATTACGGCGGAAGCGCCTGCGGCGCGGAGCCTGGTGAGCGTGCAGGACAATGTGGTGCGAGTGACGGACGCCACGCTGGTGTCGCTGGCCAACAGCGGGAACACGGCGCGGCGGTGCATGGCCTATTACGGCGGCGCGGCGGTGACGCGGGCCGACCTTGTGGTGGGCGGGGAGCGGCCAGGGGACGCGGTGCAGTACGAGGACCCGTTTGGCGGTGAAACGGCGGGCTTTATCCGCTCGCTGGACGTGACGCTGAGCGGCGTTTTGCGGGCGGCGGCGGAGCTGGTGAGCGGCTATGAGCCGGGGGCTGTGGGGAACAACTACCGGCAGGCTGCGGTGCTGAATACGACAGGAACATGGACGGCGCCGGAGGACGTGACCCAGGTGCGCGCGGTGCTGATTGGCGCGGGGAGCGACGGCGAAGCGGGTACGGACGGAGAGGCGGGCGAGGACGGCTCGTTTACGTTCTTGGGGCCTTACACCAGCGTGGACGGCCATGAGCTTTCTTACAGTGCGGCGGGCGGCGCAGGCGGCAAGGGCGGCAAGGCGGGCGGAGCCGGGAAAATATTTGTCATAACGATGGATGTGACGCCGGGACAGTCTTACTCTGTGGCGCTGGGGCAGGAGAGCGCGTTTGCAGGCCACAGCAGCGCGGAGGGCGAGGTGAGCGGCATGGGTTATACCGATATTTTTAGCGGCGTAACCTATGCCCTGCCCGGACAGGACGGCGTGGACGGCGGCGCAGGCGGCGGCGGAGAGGACGGGAAGGGCGGCGATGTAACCGCCAAAAACGGAACGGTCTGCCACGGCGGCGTCCGGGGCAGCGAGTTGGAGCAGTCCTATTCCTCGCCCGGCGGCGGCATGTTCTACAACGCAAAGATGGGCGGCGGCAGCGGCGGCGGCGCAGCGGACGGCGCAGACGGTGCAGACGGACAGGATGCGTGGACGAAGCGGCAGGGCTGGAACGTCAATGTGTATGAGTTCGGCGCAGGCGCGGGCGGCGATGGTGCGGACGGCGGAGACGGCGCAGACGGGCCGAGCTATGGCAGCGGCGGCAATGGCGGCAGCGGAGGCGGCGGAGGCGGCGCAGGCGGGCCGTTCCTGCAAAATGGCAATGTAGAGATAGACACCGCCAAAAGCAAGGGCGGCGTCGGCGGAAAAGGCGGCAGGGGAGGCAAGGGCGCTTCCGGCTGCGTGATTCTGTACTATT
>JAAWDI010000037.1 GCA_022793685.1 Oscillospiraceae bacterium | reverse complement strand
GGCCGCACCGTATGGTGCGGCCCGCTTCTTTTACATTATAATATATTTGAAGATGAATTACATGACAGAAGACGTTTCCTTTTCTGCCTGAATAAGGAAAGAGAAAAAACACATAGAAACTTTGAATGGGGCAATGATATGTTCGGATACCCAATCCAAACAAATTTTCTGAAAAGGAGATGTCATTATGTCTACCAAGAATTCTAACAATCTGGTCGTGCCCAGCGCGCGCGAGGCTATGGATAAGTTCAAGATGGAGGCCGCCAACGAGGTGGGCGTCAGCCTGAAGCAGGGTTACAACGGCGACCTGACTTCCCGTCAGGCCGGTAGCGTGGGTGGCCAGATGGTCAAGAAGATGATTGAGGCTTACGAGAACGGCCTGAAGTAACTTTCCCGTTTCTCTCATTATGAATGCAAAGCGGCGAAAGCAGCCCTTGACCGGGTAGCTTTCGCCGCTTTTCCTTTTGAATATAGAAAACGAGACCGCAGGCTTGACCTGCGGCCTCGTTCAGAAAACAGGGGGATTGCTTACTTCTTCAGGTGGTCGAAGTTCTTGAAGGGCTCCTCGCCGGTGTAGACCTTGGCCTGCTCCTCGCCCTTCAGGACGCGGATGGCGCCGGCGGCCAGTGCTTCCATCTCGAACTCGCCGGCACGCACCTCAATGGGAGCGATGAAGCCGACATGCTCCTGCATGTAAGCAACCAGACTCTTATCGTGGGAGATGCCGCCGGTCAGGATGATGGCCTTCACGTCGCCCTTGAGGGTGGCGGCCATGGAACCAATCTGCTTGGCAATTTGATAGAAAAAGGCCTCATACACCAGCTCAGCGTACTTGTCGCCCTTCTTAATCATTTCGCCCAGCTCCAGCGCGTCGGAGGTGCCGCAGTGGTCGACAAAACCACCGGACTTGGTCAGGTGCTTATACATCTCGTCGCGGGTGTATTTGCCGGAGTAGCACATGTCCATGAACTGGAGGGCGGGCAGAGCGCCGGCGCGGGTGGGAGCCATGGGGCCTTCGCCCCACAGAATGTCGTTGGAGTCGACCATCTTGCCGTGCTCGTGGGCGGTGATGGAAACGCCGCCGCCGATATGGGCCACGATGAAGTTATCCTTCTCATAGGTGGTGCCCAGGTCTTTGGCCACACGGATGGCGGTTTCCTTCTGGTTCAGGGCATGGATGTGGCTGGCACGGAACACATCGGCAAAGCCGGTAACGCGGGCCACGTCAGAGAACTCGTCCACATCGGGGGGATTGACGATGAAGGCGCGGGCGCCGTATTGGTCGGCGAACTTCTTGGCAATCTGGGGGCCGAGGGTGGCGGGATGGTTGCCGCCGCCGCGGCGGGCATGCTCCAGCATCAGGTCGTTGACCTCATAGGTGCCGCCGGGGCAGGCGTTCAGACCGCCGCCGCGGCCGGCGAACGCGGCGCAGTCGTCGATGGTGACGCCCTGTTCCTTCAGAATGTTCAAAATGGTCTCCACGCGGTAGTCAAGCTGGTCGCACACCTGGGCGAACTTGGCCAGCTCGGAAGCCTCGTGGCTCACGTTCTTTTTGAAAATCTCCTTGTCGCCCTCGAACACGGCGACCTTGGTGGAAGTGGAACCGGGGTTGATTGCAAGAACCTTCTCATTAGCCATTGGTCATAAACCTCCTGTTGTTTAATGGGGTTGTCCATTTTTAGCTTTGAGTATTATATCATTGAACTTCCCCGTGCGCAAGAGGGCGGAGCGGGGCAAATTGTATGAATTTACCGCTTTGCGGGCGCAATGGCATGATGGGAGCGATGAGATGATATTAGCACTCTTTACAAGAGAGTGCTAATATTTACAATTCGGTCACACTTTTTCGTATATTCGTTCATAAAGCGGCCTTATACTAAACCCAGAAATAAGACGGGGGACACAGTCCCTTGGGAAAGGAGCGAAACGCTATGAATCCCAACCAATTTACACAAAAATCGTTGGAGGCCGTGCAGTCGGCCCAGACTCTTGCCCAGACCTATGGCAACCAACAGATTGAGCAGCCCCACCTGATGCTGGCTCTGCTCCAGCAGGACGGCGGGCTTGTGCCCCAGCTTCTTACCAAGCTGGGCGCGACCGTGCCCTCCTTTGAGGCGGCGGTCAAGGCGGAGGTGGAGAAGCTGCCCAAGGTCTCCGGCAGCGGCCGGGAGGCGGGGAAAATCTACGTCAGTCAGGGCGTAGACAAGGCCCTGAATGCGGCGGAGGAGACCGCCGCAGGTATGGGAGACGAATACGTCTCTGTGGAGCACCTGCTGCTCGCCCTGATGGACAAGGCGGAAAGTCCCCTGAAAAATTTGCTCAATACCTACCATATCCAGCGGGAGGGCGTCTTGCAGGCGCTTTCTACCGTTCGGGGCAATCAGCGGGTGACCTCCGACAATCCGGAGGAGACCTATGACGCACTGAAAAAGTACGGCTCCGACTTGGTGGAGCGCGCCCGTCAGAACAAGTTGGACCCAGTCATTGGACGGGACGACGAAATACGGAACGTCATTCGCATTCTATCCCGCAAGAGCAAAAACAATCCGGTACTCATCGGTGAGCCGGGCGTGGGCAAGACCGCCATTGCGGAAGGACTGGCCCAGCGCATCGTCAAGGGCGACGTACCCGCCAGCCTGAAGGAAAAGACCATCTTTGCGCTGGACATGGGCAGTCTGGTAGCGGGAGCAAAGTACCGGGGCGAATTTGAGGAGCGCCTGAAGGCCGTTCTCAATGAGGTGAAGAAGTCGGAGGGGCGTATCATCCTCTTTATCGACGAGTTGCATACCATTGTGGGCGCGGGTAAAACAGAGGGCGCCATGGACGCGGGCAATCTGCTCAAGCCCATGCTGGCGCGGGGTGAGCTGCACTGCATCGGCGCGACCACCCTCAACGAGTACCGGCAGTATATCGAAAAGGACGCTGCGCTGGAGCGCCGCTTCCAGCCCGTCATGGTGAACGAGCCGACAGTGGAGGACACCATCGCCATCCTCCGCGGCCTGAAAGAGCGTTATGAGGTATTCCACGGGGTCAAGATACAGGACGGGGCCATCATTGCCGCCGCCACCCTGTCAAACCGCTATATCACCGACCGCTTTTTGCCCGACAAGGCCATCGACTTGGTAGACGAGGCGTGCGCCATGATTCGCACGGAAATCGACTCCATGCCCACCGAGTTGGACATCATTCAGCGGAAAATCATCCAGCACGAAATTGAGGAGGCCGCCCTCAAGAAAGAGGACGACCGTATTTCTCAAGAGCATCTGGCCGACATTCAAAAGGAATTGGCCGAAATGCGGGAGGAGTTCAACGCCAAGAAGGCCCAGTGGGAGAACGAGAAAAACGCCATCGGCAAGGTGCAGAAGCTCCGGGAGGAGCTGGACGAGGCCAACGCCGAGCTGGAGCGCGCCCAGCGGGAATATGACCTCAATAAAGCCGCAGAGCTGCAATACGGCCGTATTCCGGAGCTGAAAAAAGCCATTGAGGCGGAAGAGGCTGCCGCCAAGGAGAAGCCGGGAGAGTCCCTCCTGCGGGACAAGGTGACAGAGGAGGAGATTGCCCGCATCATCGAGCGGTGGACGGGTATCCCCGTGGCGCGGCTGATGGAGGGCGAGCGGGAGAAGCTGCTCCATCTGGAGGACCTGCTCCACCGGCGGGTGGTGGGTCAGGACGAGGCTGTCCGACTGGTCAGTGAGTCCATCCTCCGCAGCCGGGCGGGCATTGCCGACCCCAACAAGCCCATCGGCTCCTTCCTGTTCCTCGGCCCCACCGGCGTGGGCAAGACGGAGCTGGCCAAGACGCTGGCCGCCGCCCTGTTTGACAGTGAGAAGAACATGGTGCGCATCGACATGAGCGAGTATATGGAGAAATTCTCCGTGTCCCGTCTGGTGGGCGCGCCGCCGGGCTATGTGGGCTATGCGGAGGGCGGCCAGCTCACCGAGGCCGTGCGCCGCCAGCCCAATTCCGTCATCCTCTTTGACGAGGTGGAGAAGGCCCACCCGGACGTGTTCAACATCCTGCTTCAGGTGCTGGACGACGGGCGTATCACCGACAGTCAAGGCCGCACGGTGGACTTTAAGAACACCATTATTATCCTGACCTCTAACCTCGGCTCGCAATTCCTGCTGGACGGCATCGGAGCAGACGGGGAAATCAGCGCCGAAGCGAGGAAGCAGGTGGACGAGCTGCTGAAGCGCTCCTTCCGGCCGGAGTTCCTGAACCGGTTGGACGAGATTGTGTTCTACAAGCCGTTGACCAAGGAGAATATCACCGGCATCATTGACTTGATGCTGTCCGGGCTGAACGCCCGGCTGGCGGACAAGGAGCTTCATGTGGAGCTGACGGAAGCCGCCAAGAGCGCCGTCATCGAAGCGGCCTATGACCCGCTGTACGGTGCGCGCCCTTTGCGGCGGTACCTCCAGCACACGGTGGAGACCCTGCTGTCGAAGAAAATCATCGCCGGCGACGTGACGCCCGGCCAGACGCTGACGGTGGACGCCGCAGACGAGGAGCTTGTGGTACAGTAAAGAAAAAAAGCCGTGGGATACATTTCGTATCCCACGGCTTTTCGGCATTTTCAGGTGTGTTCCGCCACCAGCGAGCGGTTTTTCCATTTGCCCAAGGCGCAGTAGATGATACTGAGCACCACGGACAGGGCGGGGGTGACGGCATAGCTGACATACACCCAGAACAGGGGGAGGTGCAGCACAAAGTGGATGACGGAGCAGGCCACGATGCGCAGCAGCAGGTGAGTGGCCACCACAGTAGCCATGGTGAACCATGCGTCCCCCACGCCGGTGGACAGGCCGTTGAAGGCCACGGCGGTGCCGCCAATCACATAGGCGAAGCAGGTTACGCGCATAAATTCCACGCCCGCCGCCACGATTTCCGGCTCATTGTCAAACAGGCTGACAATCTGGGGAGCGAAGGCCTGAACGATGACGACGGTGATGACGCCGATGAGAAGATTGATGAGCACCCCCGCGCGGGTGGCCTGAGCCGCCCGCTCCGGCTTGCCCGCGCCGATGTTCTGTCCCACCACGGTGGACACGGCGGCGGACATGGCGATGTGAGGCAGGAAGGCGAAGTTTTCAATCTTGATGCCGATGCCGGAGGCAGAGGAATAAGTAAGGCCGTAAGAGTTGATGATGGACGAGGCAAACATAGCGCTCACGTTGAGGAAGGTCTGCTGTGCGGCGATGGGGATGCCCACCTTAATAATCATGGAAAACACCTGCGGGTCAAAGCGGAAGTTCTCCCGGGAGAAGGTGAAAACCTCCTTCTGACGCAGCAGGTAAATCAGGGCGAAGAGGAATGCGATGCCTTGCGCGATGACGGTGGCCAGAGCCGCGCCCATGACCCCCATTTGCATAGCGCCCACCGCAATCAGGTCGAAAATCACGTTCAACACGGTGGAAATGACAATGAACACCAGCGGCATTTTGCTGTCGCCCATGCCCCGCAGCACGCTGCTGATGCCATGGTAGCCGAGGGTGAAGATGAGGCACACCAAGCAGACGACGACATACTGCTTTGTGGCGGCAAAGGCCTCCGCCGGGGTGTTCATGATGTTCAGGATACCGCCTGACAGAGGGATACTGATGCAGGGCAGCACAATGGCCAGCGCCAAGCAGATGGTGAACAGAGCGCCGATGGCCCGCTTGACAGATTTGTGCTCGCCTGCGCCGAAGAATTGGGCCACCACGACTTGTCCGCCGGTGCAGAACCCGATGCAGAAAGAGCTGATGATGTTGATGACCATGCCGCCGATGCTGACGGCGGTCAGCCCAACTCCGCCGATGAACTGCCCGACGATGAGCATATCCACCACGGAGTAGCAGGCTTGCAGCAAGTTGGCCAGCAACACCGGGATGCCGAAGGCGATGAGCTGCTTGACCACGCTGCCTGAGGTGAGGTCGCGTTCATAGGTTGCCAAAATTATCATCCTCCTTTATGCTTCTGACATGAATATAAAAACATTTGGGGAGAATGTCAAACAACAAACAATGATATTCATCGTCGGAAACGAATGGCTTATTGCGTCTCGGAAATAAGGAGCGGCAAAAAGCAGCGCTGTCCCGCTTTGCGTTGGCTTTGCGGGAGAGGCGCTGCCACAGTGAGGCGTAAACGGGCGCTTATGGACAAAAGAGCTTCACAACAATCATAATAGCACCCAAGACTGCCAGCACCACGCCGGTCACCCGGTTGAGTGCTTTCGGTTCCGCTTTGTTGGCGAACAGGGCGGCTACCCGCGCGCCTGCCAGAGTGGCCGCGATGCAGACGGTGAGGGCGGGAAGGTCAGGCAGGCCGCCGATGGCCATATGGGAGACCGCGCCGGTCAAGGCGGTAAAGGTCATGATAAACACGCTGGTGCCGACGGCGGTTTTCAGCTCATAGCCCAGCACGCTGGTGAGGATAAGCAGCATCATCATGCCGCCGCCTGCACCAACAAAGCCGCAGATAAACCCAATGACCGCGCCGCACAGAAGGGATTGGAACACTTTTGTTCTCAAAGGCTTGTCCGCGCGGGCCTCCTTGGTGGTCATGACAGGACGGACGATGAATTTAACGCCAAGGAGGAAGGTCATAAACACAGAAAAACCGCCCATGGCGGAGTTCGGCACTTTCGAGGCCGCAAAGCTGCCTACCAAAGTAAACGCCAGAACGCTTGCCAGCATGACAAGACCGTTTTTCACGTCAAGATTTTTATTTTTGCCATAGGTATAGGCAGAGATGGCGGAGGCCAATACGTCGGAGGCCAGCGCAATTCCAACTGCCTGATAGGCAGGAAAGCCCAGAAACGTGATAAGCATGGGGGAGATGACCGCAGCGGCAGACAATCCGGCCAGTCCGGTGCCGACGCCGGCACCCAGTCCGGCCACGATGCAGATAAATACAGCGAAGGGGGTCATGAGAGCGCTCCTTTCGGTGAGACGGTTTGTGCCATTATAGGGATGTAAAAAGAAAAATGTCAAGCCGTGCATCTTGCAATCTCTTCCAAATTCGGCTATAATAATGGTGGCGGAGGCTCAATGCCCAATTAGGGGCGTCCGACCGACTCTTACCGTAAAACGGGGAGGTAATGAAATGAAAAACAATCTGATTATTACCATCGAACGGGAGTTCGGAAGCGGAGGCCATGTGATTGGCGAGAAGCTTGCCGAGGCGCTGGGCGTTCCCTTCTATGATGAAGCCATCATCGAACGCGCCGCTATGAAGAGCGGCTTCGACAAGGAATTTATCGAGGAGCAGGAACAAAAAATCAACAACAGCCTGCTGTTCAACATTGCCACCAACGGCTATTACACCGGTGGTTCTTTGCACGACCAGATTTTTATCGCCGAGCGGGATACCCTCATTGAAGTTGCCCAGCAGGGAGCTTGCGTCATTGTGGGCCGCTGTGCCGACTATATCCTGCGGGAAGGCTATAACTGCCTGAATGTGTTTGTCCATGCCGAGAAGGAAGACCGCATCAAGCGTGTGGTGGAGGAATACGGCGTGAAGGGCAACAACATCAGCTCTATCATTGACAAGACCGACAAGCAGCGCGCCCGCCATTACCAGTATTACAGCGACCAGGTATGGGGCGCATCTGAGAACTACCACCTTACCCTGAACACCAGCCGTTTTTCCATTGAACAGGCGGTGGGCATTCTGAAAGACGTTGCAGAGTTGTTCTGACGGAAGCGTTCGCGGAGGCGACGCAGGGAGAATAAGCGCGGAGCTGAACAAACGGAACGCAGGCGCGTAAGCGCCGAAGTACGGCTTGTGAAGTCGAAGCAGCTTATTCGACCGACCGCGGCGCTCAGCGCGGGTGTGACATCGTCGGCACAAGCTCCATATTCTTCGCTTTGCCTTTGCAGGCAAAGCTCATTCATTCCGCTGCGCCGCCTCTCCCCACAGAGCCTTGTGGCTCTGTGGGGCCCCGAGAGCATGAGTACAGGCCGCACAAGGAGAATAACGCCAGAGCGGATGCCTGATTACGCAGTCATATAAAATGAGAGGCCGCCGGACAAGCCGGCGGCCTCTTTTTAGAGAGGAGCAGCGCCATGAAACGTATCTTGCTCATTGCCACCGGAGGCACCATTGCCTCCGGCATTACGGAGGAAGGCTTAAAGCCTGTGCTTCGGCCGGAGGACATCTTGCGGCATTTGCCGTCGGTGAGCGAGCTGTGTGCGGTGGAGTGCCTTCAGCTTTATGATTTGGACAGCACCAACCTCGGCCCCGACCATTGGCTGGGTATAGCCAAGGCGGTAGAGGCGCACTACGATGCATATGACGGCTTTGTGGTGCTTCACGGCACCGACACCATGGCTTACACCGCCGCGGCCCTCTCCTACCTCATTCAAAATGCGGATAAGCCCATTGTACTCACCGGTGCACAAAAACCCATCGACACGGAAATTACCGATGCAAAGCGCAACCTGTACGACAGCTTTCTGTACGCCATTGAGGATGGCTCCTTCGGCGTGTCCATTGTCTTTGACGGACATGTCATTGCGGGAACCCGCGCCCGAAAAATTCGCAGTAAGAGCTGGAACGCTTTTTCCAGCATTGATTTTCCGGATTTGGCGGTCATTCGGGGAGGCCGGGTGGTGCGCTATATCAGGGACGACCAGCCTGTGGGCAACCTGCACTTTTCACATGAACTATGCCGCAAGGTGTTTGTGCTCAAGTTAATTCCGGGCTTGGACGCCGGTATTTTTGCCTATCTGAAAACGCGGTATGACGCTCTGATTATCGAGAGCTTCGGCGTGGGCGGCATCCCGTGTTACGGCAACGATGATTTTATGGACGCCATCGGGGACTGGGTGGCGTCTGGCCGCCTGCTGGTGATGACCACTCAGGTGCCCCACGAGGGCAGCGACATGGGCGTTTACCGGGTGGGGCTTCGCCTGCGGGAGACCTATGAGGTGCTGGAATGCTATGATATGACGCCGGAGGCCACCCTCACCAAGCTGATGTGGATTATGGGTGAAACAACGGATTTTGATGAAATAAAAAGGCGGTTTTATACCCCGATAGGCCACGATTTAATAGAAGCGTGAGCATAAGTGCACCGGTGAAATAAGCGCAAAGCGAATGGAGGCAAACCGAAGGGGTGCGAAGCACACCTGTTTGCGTCCGAAGCCGGAGCGGCTTATTTTACCGAACAGCGCACCCAATGCGAGCGTGACAATGTGAAGCGTAAGAGCGGAGCGGCTGTTTTGCCGCTCCGCTCTTGTCATAGTTTGCCCCATTTTTCCATATGTTGGAGCAGAAAGGGGAGGACTTGCAGCATGAAACGACTTTTCTGCGCGCTTTTGGCGCTGGCGCTCTGTGTGGGAGGAGTATCGGCAGGCGCGCTGTCTGTGGAACAAAATCCCACGCTGGACCTGAAGGCGGCGTCCACCATTTTGATGGAGAAGGAGACGGGAACCGTTCTTTGTGAGAACAACTCCCATCAGCAGTTGGAGCCGGCCAGCGTGACCAAGGTGATGACCCTCCTGCTGGTGATGGAAGCCATTGACGGGGGGCAGCTCAGCATGGAGGACACGGTGACCGTTTCGGCCAATGCGTCGGGGATGGGTGGCTCCCAGACCTATATGAAGGAGGGGGAGCAGTTTACCGTCCACGATATGCTTAAATGTGTGTGCGTGGTGTCAGCCAACGACGCGTCGGTGGCGCTGGCGGAGCACCTGTGCGGCAGCGAAGCATCCTTTGTGGATAAGATGAACCAGCGGGCGGCGGAGTTAGGCATGGCGGACACGGTGTTCCACAACTGCACCGGCCTGCCCACGCCGGGGCATGTGACCTCCGCCTATGACATCGCGCTGATGTCCCGCGAGCTGATTTTGAACCATCCTGAAATTCGGGAATTCACCACCATCTGGATGGACTCTATTCGGGACGGGGCCTTCGGCCTTGCCAATACCAACAAGCTCATTCGTTATTATGAAGGGGCCACCGGCCTGAAGACCGGCTCCACCGACGCGGCGGGCTATTGCCTGTCCGCCACCGCCGAGCGGGACGGCATGGAGCTGATTGCCGTCGTGATGAAGGCGTCCACCACCGGAGACCGGTTTGAAACGGCGAAAACCCTGCTGAACTATGGCTTTGCCACCTATGCCATGGTGGAGGCCCAGCCGGGCGAAGTCCTGCCTCCGGTGGCCGTGCTGATGGGAGAGCGGGATTGGGTGCAGCCTGTGGCGTCCGGCGGCGGGCGCATCCTCGTCCGCAAGGCGGACCAGGGCAGGATTACCACCGAAATACAGCTTCAGGAGGACGTGGAGGCTCCGGTGGAACAGGGCCAGAAGCTGGGGGAGCTGATTGTGCTGGTGGACGGCACGGAGGAGACGCGTATCCCCATCACCGCGTCGGAAGAGGTGACGCGGCTCACCTTCCCGGGGGTGTTCTGCCGTTTGCTGGAGACGCTGCTGGGGAAATAATGGTCAGGTTACCCAAAGGGCGGGACGGGCGGCTGTAAAATTTTGGCCGTCCGCCCCGCCCGTCTGCCTTGACGGGGGGAACGCAAACCTGTATAATTTACACAAAAGGAAGCGCGATTTTTAGGACTTTTCCGGAATAATTTACGATAAATTGACGGATTTCCGTCAAAAAATGGGGAGAACGCCATGAAACGAGAATGGAACGTCGAACGGGACGCATTTTTGCAGGATTTTGCCCACGGCGACGCCACGCGTGCATGGCGTTTTTTGGGCTCCCACCAAGCGGAGGAGGACGGCGTGGCAGGCCGCCGCTTCATGGTTTGGGCGCCCAACGCCCAAAGAGTGGCAGTGACCGGCGATTTCTGCGGCTGGCAGGAGGAGCATCCGTTGTCGCCGGTGGGCGGCGGCGTATGGGAGGGCTTTGTGCCCGGCCTTGCCCGCTATGACGCCTATAAATATGCCGTCACCGGACGGGACGGCGTGACCCGCCTGAAGGCCGACCCCTATGCCGTCCACGCGGAGACGCGTCCGGGGACCGCCTCAAAATGCTATGACTTGGACGGCTATACATGGGGGGACGAAAGCTGGTTCCGCTGGCGGCGGAAAAATCCGGTGTACGGAGCGCCCCTCAACATTTACGAGGTGCACCTCGGCTCATGGCGACGCACAGGGGAGGGGGAGTTCCTCTCCTACCGTGACATGGCCCGCTATCTGGCGCCTTATGTGAAAGAGATGGGCTTTACCCATGTGGAGCTGATGCCGGTGACCGAGCACCCGCTGGACGCCTCATGGGGCTACCAGTGCACCGGCTATTTTGCCGCCACCTCTCGGTTCGGCACGCCCCATGACTTCATGTATCTGGTGGATGAGCTGCACAAGGCAGGGGTGGGGGTCATTCTGGACTGGGTGCCCGCCCACTTCCCAAAGGACGGCTTCGGCCTGTACGAGTTTGACGGCGGCCCCTGCTATGAGTACGCAGACCCCCGAAAGGGAGAGCACGCCGACTGGGGGACGCGGGTGTTTGATTACGGCAGAGGCGAGGTGCGCTCCTTCCTCATTTCCTCCGCCCTGTTCTGGCTGGAGGAGTATCATCTGGACGGCCTACGGGTGGATGCGGTGGCCTCTATGCTCTATCTGGACTATGGCCGCAAAGACGGGGAATGGACGCCCAACCGCTATGGCGGAAAGGAGAATTTGGAGGCGGTGGAGTTCCTCCAAAAGCTCAATGAGGCGATTTTCCTTGACCACCCGGACGTGCTGATGATTGCGGAGGAGTCCACCGCATGGCCGCAGGTGACCCATCCCACAGATACCGGGGGCCTTGGCTTCAACCTCAAGTGGAACATGGGCTGGATGAACGACATCCTCCACTATGTGAAATTAGACCCCTACTTCCGGCAGTTCAACCACAAAGACGTGACCTTCTCCCTGATGTACGTCTTTTCGGAGAATTTCGTGCTGCCCCTCTCTCACGACGAGGTGGTACATATGAAAGGCTCCCTGCTAAATAAAATGCCGGGGGAGAACGGGGAAAAGGCGGCTGGGGTGCGCGCCTTCTACTGCTATATGCTGGCCCATCCGGGCAAAAAGTTGCTGATGATGGGCAGCGAGTTCGGCCAGTGGAACGAGTGGCACTATGAGCACTCCCTTGACTGGCACCTGTTGGAGCAGCAGGACGGGGACGGCCAGCTTCACCGTGAGCTTCACGCCTTTTTCAAGGCGGCCAACGCCTTTTACCTGCGGGAAAGCGCCCTGTGGCAGCAGGATTTTTCGTGGGAGGGCTTCCGCTGGCTGTGCGCCGACGACCAGAACGGCAATGTGGTGGCCTTTCAGCGGTATGACAAAAAGGGGAAGGCCCTGACGGTGGTATGCAACTTCTCGCCGGTGCACCGGAAGGGCTACCGCCTCGGCGTGCCGGAGGGCGGACGGTATGAGGCGGTCTTTTGCAGCGACGACGCCGCCTACGGCGGCGCGGGACTGGGGGACGCCGCTCTGCTGAAAACGGAAAAAACGCCCAGCCATGGGTTTGAGCAGTCCCTTGTGCTGGATATCCCGCCCATGGCGGCGGTCTTTTACCGGTGTACGCGCCGGGAACCCAAGCGGAAACCGAGAGGGAAGGTGAAGCAGTGAAAAAGGAGTGCGTGGCCATGTTGCTGGCCGGCGGACAGGGGAGCCGCCTCCACGCTTTGACCAGCCATGTGGCGAAACCGGCGGTGCCCTTCGGGGGCAAGTACCGCATCATCGATTTTCCCCTGTCCAACTGCACCAACTCCGGCATTGACACGGTGGGGGTGCTGACCCAATACCAGCCGCTGGAGCTGAACAGCTACATCGGTTCAGGCCAAAGCTGGGACCTGGACCGCGCCGACGGCGGGGTGCATATCCTGCCGCCCTATGTCAAGGAAGGCTCCGCCGGAACATGGTATAAAGGAACGGCCAACGCCATTTATCAGAACATGGGCTTTTTGGAGCTGTACGACCCGGAGTATGTGCTGGTATTGTCCGGCGACCACATCTATAAGATGGACTACGCCGCCATGCTGGACTACCACAAAAAGCGGGACGCGGCCTGCACCATCGCCGTGCTGGAGGTGCCTATGGAGGAGGCCTGCCGCTTCGGCATCATGTCGGTGGACGGCAAGGATTTCATCCAGCGGTTTGAGGAAAAGCCGAAGCATCCGGAGAGCAATCTGGCTTCCATGGGTATCTATATTTTTACATGGAGCAAGCTGCGGGAGTACCTGATGGCAGACGAGGCCGCCCCCCAAAGCAAGAACGACTTCGGCGGCAACATCATCCCCGCCATGCTGGCGGCAGGGGAGCGGATGTCTGCCTACCGCTTCAGCGGCTACTGGAAGGACGTGGGCACTATCGACTCCCTGTGGGACGCCAATATGGATTTGCTTTCGCCGGGCAAGGGGGTCAGCCTTTACGACAACGACTGGCCCATCTATGCCCGCACGCCGGTAAAGCCGCCCCACATCACCGGAGAAAGCGCTGTGGTAGAGAACGCGCTGCTCACCGCGGGCTGCCATGTGGACGGCACGGTGCGCCGCTCGGTGCTCTTCCACTCTGTGACGGTGGAGGAGGGCGCCGTGGTAGAGGACTCCATTCTCATGCCGGGTACGGTGGTGCGAAGCGGCGCGGCCGTGCGCTATGCCATTGTGGCGGAAGAGGCCTCCATCGGTGCGAACGCCGTTGTGGGCGGAGAGGCGGACGCGGACGGAGCACGGCCGCCTATCACAGTGGTGGCAAGCGGCGTGACGGTGGCGGACGGCGTTTGCGTCCCCGCCGGGGCCATGCTGGAGAAGGACGGAAAAGGGGGCGGCGAGGCATGAACAACCTGCACGGTATTCTGTTTGCATACCGCTCCAACCCCAATCTGCGGGAACTGACCACCCTGCGCACCATCTCTTCCATTCCCTTCGGCGGGCGCTACCGCATGATTGACTTCAACCTCTCTAATCTGGTGAACGCCGGGGTGACCGACATCGGCGTTATCATGCGGGAGAGCTATCAGTCCCTGTTGGACCACCTTGGTTCCGGAAAGGACTGGGATTTGAGCCGCAAGCACGGCGGCCTGAAGCTACTGCCCCCCTTTGCCTTTGCACGGCGGCAGCAGCAGACCTCTTTCCGGGGCAAGATGGAGGCGCTGGACGGCGTAAGCAGCTACCTGCACCAAATCAGGCAGGGCTTTATGGCGCTGGCTGACGGCGATATTGCCGCCAACATTCCGGTGCAGGACGTGCTGGCCCACCATTTGGAGAGCGGCGCAGACATCACGGCGGTGTGCACAAGCCACCCCATGGCAGACCCGCGGCAGTCCACCTATTTCACCATCGGAGCGGACGGTATGGTGGCGGACGTGGCCTGCGCGCCCGCCGCGCCCATGGGGTGCGAAGCGCTGAACTTCTATATTCTTTCCAAGGATTTGCTGCTGTCCCTGACGGAATACTGCGCCGCCCATAACATCTACTCCTTTTCAGCGGGGGTGCTGATGGGCATGAAGGATGAATTGAAGATAAGCCCATATGTATTTGACGGCTATGCCGCCCGTATTCAGTCGGTGGCGTCCTACTTTGCCCGCAGCATGGATTTGCTGGACGGCAGCGTGCGCCGGGATTTGTTCGACTCCGCCCGTCCCATCCGCACCAAAGACCGCTCTGACCCCTCCACCTACTATGCCACCGGCTCCCGCTGCACCCGCTCGCTGATGGCGGACGGGTGCATCATCGAGGGAACGGTGGAGAACTCTGTGCTGTTCCGGGGCGTTCGGGTGGGCAAGGGCGCGGTGGTGCGCAACTGTGTGCTGATGCAGGGGGCAACCGTGGGAGACAATGCGGAAATCAGCTATGTCATCGCGGACAAAAGCGTAAGGATAAGTCCCTACCGGACGCTGGTGGGCCATCAGAGCTATCCCCTTGCTATCGCCAAGGGCACCACGGTGTGAGAAAGGAGCAGCCTCAATGAAGATACTCTTTGCCGCCTCTGAGGTGGCCCCCTTTATCAAAACGGGCGGATTGGCCGACGTGGCCGGTTCTCTGCCTGCGGCTCTGGCCGGACGGGGCCATGACGTGCGCGTGGCGCTTCCGCTGTATGAGGGAATCGGGGACGAATGGCGCAGCCAGATGGAGTTCGTCACCCATTTTGACCTGAAGCTGGCGTGGCGCAGTCTGTACTGCGGCGTGTTCCGTATGGAGCGGGACGGAGTGACCTATTATTTTATCGACAACGAATACTATTTCCGCCGCTCGCAGATTTACGGCCACTATGACGACGGCGAGCGGTTCGCTTATTTTTCAAGGGCGGTCATTTCCCTGCCCGGTGTGTTGGATTTCGCGCCCGACGTGCTCCACTGCAACGATTGGCAGACGGCGCTGGTTCCCGTGTACCTGCTGGAGGAGCGGAGCCGCTGCCCCCAGCTTGCGGAGACCAGGAGCGTTTTCACCATCCACAACATTGAGTATCAGGGCAGGTACGGCGCCGATATTTTGGGTGACGTGTTCGGGCTGGACAGGGGCTACCTCAGCGAGGATATGCTGGGCTATTACGGCGATGTGAACCTGATGAAGGGCGCTATTTTCGCTGCCGACTGGGTGACAACCGTTTCCCCCAGCTATGCGCAGGAGCTGCACTATGCCTTCTATGCCCACGGACTGGAGGGCGTGGTAAAGCGAAACGAGGGCAAGCTGACCGGCATCCTGAACGGGCTGGACGTGGCGCTGTACGACCCTGCCCATGACCAGAGACTGCCGAAAACCTTCACCCCCACAGCCTTATCGGGGAAAAAGGCGTGCAAGAAAGCCTTGCAGCAAACGGTTGGCCTGCGGGAGGATGACAGCGTGCCCATTGTGGCGTGCGTGTCCCGGCTGGTGAAGCACAAGGGCTTTGACCTGGTGGCCGCCGCCGTCCATGACATCATGGCGATGAACGTGCAGATGGTGGTGCTTGGCACTGGCGAATGGGATTACGAGGAGACCTTCCGGCAAACAGAGCGGCAGTACCCCGGCCGCTTCTCCGCCCAAATTATGTATTCCGCGCCGCTGTCCGGGGCGGTCTATGCCGGAGCGGACCTGTTTTTGATGCCGTCGGTGTCAGAGCCGTGCGGCCTGAGCCAGATGATTGCCATGCGCTATGGCACGGTGCCCGTGGTACGGGAGACCGGCGGATTAAAGGACAGCGTGCAGCCTTATAATCAGTATGAAAACACAGGCGTCGGCTTTTCCTTCGCCAACATTGACCGGCACGATATGCTCCATGTGCTGGGGGGAGCGGTGGAGCTTTGGCACACCGACAAAAAGGCGTGGAAGGGCTTACAGAAGCGGGGCATGACCGCGGACTTTTCGTGGAACCGTTCCGCAGGGGAATACGAGACCATTTACCGGCGGGTGACCGGGCAGGAGGCATAAATGCAAAAGCCGACATTGGAAAAAGCAGAGCTTCGCTCACGCATCGAGGGCAAGCTGCGCCGCACTTTCGGGTGCGACGTGAGCGAGGCGGGCAGGGAACAGGTGTTCAAGGCCGCCGCGCTGGTGGTGCGCGACCTGATGACCGCAAACCGCATTGAAAAGCGCGCCGGGGGGGACGCAGGGAAACGGCAGGTGCACTATCTGTCCATGGAGTTCTTGATGGGCCGCTCGCTGATGAAAAACGCCTATAATCTGGGTGTGCTGGAGCCGCTTTCAGCGGCGATTGAGGACATGGGCTTTTCCGCCGCCGACCTTTTTGAAGCGGAACCGGACGCGGGGCTGGGCAACGGCGGTTTGGGCCGTCTGGCGGCCTGCTATCTGGACGCCATGACCACCCTTGAAATTCCCGCCACCGGCTATTCCATCTGCTATGAGCTGGGCATCTTCAAGCAGAAGATTGTAGACGGTCAACAAGTGGAACTGGCCGACCACTGGCTCCATCTGGGTGACGCGTGGCTCATCACCCGCATGGACGAGACGGAGGAGGTACGCTTCGGCGGTACGGTGCAGGAGCGGTGGGAGGATGGCCGCGCCCACATGGAACTGGTGGGCTACACCCCAGTGCTGGCGGTGCCGCGGGACATGGAGATTTCCGGATATGAGACCGACTGCACTAACACCCTGAGGTTGTGGGACGCCAAAAGCGCCGTTCCGGCGGATATGTCTCTCTATTCCCGCGGGGAGTACCTGAAAGCGGTGGAGCAGCAGGCCATGGCGGAGGTCATCGCCAAGGTGCTCTACCCAGACGATAACCACTATGAAGGCAAGTCCCTTCGACTGCGGCAGCAGTACTTCTTTGTGTCCGCCACCGTGCAGTCCATTGCCCGAAAGCACCGGGCCAGATACGGAACCCTGCGGAACTTCCATCAAAAGCACGTTATCCAGATAAACGATACCCATCCGGCGCTGGTCATTCCGGAGCTGATGCGCATCCTGCTGGACGAGGAGGGCATGGGCTGGGACGAGGCGTGGCACATCGTCACCCATACGGTGGCGTACACCAACCACACCGTGCTCACCGAGGCGCTGGAGCGCTGGCCGCAGGACTTGGTGGAGCACCTTCTGCCCCGTATTTGGCTCATTCTGCGTGAGATAAGCGACCGCTACGAGCGGGAGCTGACGGAGCGCTTCTGCGGCGACAAGAGCAAGGTGGAGCCGATGGCCATCATTTGGGACGGCGGCGTGCGGATGGCCAACCTGTGCGTGACGGCCTGCTTTGCGGTGAACGGCGTGTCAGAGCTGCACTCCGACATCTTGAAAAACGACCTGTTTCGAGAGGCGGCAAGGCTGCGCCCCGCCCAGTTCCACAATGTGACCAACGGCGTCGACCACCGCCGCTGGCTGGCGCAGGTGAACCCCGGCCTGCACAGCCTCATCTGCGGCCTGATTGGGGACGGCTACCTGCTTCGGCCCGATGACCTGAAGGGTTTGGAGCGCTATGCCGGAGACAGCGCCGTGCTGGAAACGCTGGCGGCGGTGAAGCGGGAGAACAAGGCGGCCTTTGCAGCATGGTGCCGCCGCTCCTGCGGCGTAGAACTGAACACGGAGGCCATGTTCGACGTGCAGGTGAAACGTTTGCACGAGTACAAGCGCCAGCTTTTGAACGCCATCCACATCACCTATCTGTACGAGCGTCTCCACGCCGACCCCCATTTTGACTTTACGCCCCGAACCTTCCTGTTTGGAGCGAAGGCCGCGCCCGGCTATGCCGTGGCAAAGGAAATTATCCGTCTGCTCAATTCCCTGTCCGCCGCGGTGAACGCCGACCCGCTCTGCAAAGACCGCTTACAGGTGGTGTTTCTGGAGAACTATCGGGTATCCATGGCGGAGGCGCTCATGCCCGCCGCTGAATTGAGCGAGCAGATTTCCACCGCGGGCAAGGAGGCCAGCGGCACGGGCAACATGAAATTCATGATGAACGGCGCGCTGACTATTGGTACGCTGGACGGCGCAAACGTGGAGATGCACAACCGCTTGGGGGACGGGAATATGTTCCTCTTTGGCCTGACTGCCGACGAGGTGGCGGCGTGCTGCCGTCAGGATTACCGTCCCTATGACCGCTATATCCAAAATGAGTGGCTCCACATGGCGCTGGACCGCCTGACTGTCGGATTTGGCGACGGCGTTTCCTACAAAAGCCTCACAGACCGCCTGCTGTTCGGCGCGGGAGGTTCTGCCGCCGACGAGTATATGCTGCTGGCCGATTTTGAGAGCTATCGCGCCGCACAGGAGCGGGCGGGGGAGGCTTATCGAAATGCCGAGTGCTGGAACGCCATGGCTTTGCGCAACATCGCCCGCAGCGGCGTATTTGCCGCCGACCGGGCGGTGGGGGACTATGCCGGAGACATTTGGCGGGTACCCACCCGGAGGCTGTGAGCGCGTCCTCTCTTGCTTTTTGCGAAAAAGACGGTATAATGGGGAAAGAGTTCCTATTTTAGAAGCATCAATCGGGAGGAATCGCAGTTATGGAATATAAGATGAATGTGGCGGGGCTGGAGCGCCACCTGCCTCTTTGCAAGCTGAACGACGACCTGTATATCGGCGCGTTCGTTATCTTCGGCGACGCGGAGCTGACGGTGGCCTGCGCCCGCGACCTGCTGAAGAAAGCGCCGGAGTACGATTATCTCATTACGGCGGAGGCCAAGGGTATTCCCCTGGCCCACGAGATGGCCCGCCAGCACGGCGACAGCTATCATGTCATTGCCCGCAAGGCGCCCAAGCTGTATATGCAGAAGGTATTTTCTGTCTCCGTCCACTCCATCACCACCGCAGCCCAGCAGACCCTGTATTTAGACCAGGCGGACGCAGACCGGATGAAGGGCAAGCGCATCCTGATTGTGGACGACGTGATTTCCACCGGCGAGTCCCTCAAAGCGCTGGAGAAGCTGGTGGAGGAGGCCGGCGGCAACATCGTGGGCCGCATGGCCATTCTGGCGGAGGGCGACGCCCAGAAGCGGGACGACCTCATTTATCTGGAAAAGCTGCCCCTGTTCAACAGCAAGGGCGAGGTCATCGGTTAATAAGTGCGAAAAGTACGCGGTTTTCTGATGTACCGAATACTTTAAAGCAAAAATAATCCCCGGTCAGCAACCGCTGGTCGGGGATTATTTTTGCTTGATATGCTTCTATCTGTGCCTAATCCGGCAAAATTGTGGCTGATATGGTGGAGCTTTAATGAAAATATTCCTGCATCAAGGATTTTTTCAGGGCATCCAGTTTTTCAAGGCTTTGTTCATGGAAAGAAATCAGTTGCGAAACATGCTCCAAACAGAGTGAGATTGAATGCTGCTCCTCAATAGAAATATCTGGTAACTCTAAATTTGAAACAGTTTCAATCGTAATCCCTTTAATGGTAGCACCACGTGCTTGAGATTGTAAAAAATTACTTCGAGATGTAAGCCACTTACAAATAAAAGACTTATTCCATTTTGCTTCATCAATTCCAAGTAAAGATATAATATCTTGGTTTGTTGACATTGGAATGCTATTTATCGCAACCTTTCCAACTCCAACACGAGTGCCCAGCATAATAGAATTTGCCGGGACTATTTTTGCCCCACTTTCTGCAATAGCCTTTTCTGTAATCCAATTCACGGCATCATTTTCATCAATTATGTTTCCATTTAGAGCAACCGTTGTAATCCATGGAATATCTCCGCCAAAATATAGATGGTTGCCTTTGCTGGGTGTTCCGCCAGATTGGAATTTGCAAATATCTCCGCACCCCCTTTTTAGACGATTGTAGCGCATTTCGCCCCTTTCAGCAAGGCTTTCGGCTACATTCGCAACCGACACAGGGGACAAAGGGATACAATAGGGGCGGCGCTTGGCCTGTCAGGAGCAAAAACAGACCCGAAACCGGTCAAATGTTTTTCCGGCGGCCACCGGATGGGCATGCTCCAACAGAGCGGCCTCCTGCACCGGCGTGAAGGACTGGGAGCAGCCGTATTCCGACAGGCGGAGCATACACCCCTCCGACTGCCGGGGCAGGGATAGAAAATAACGCTCTTCGTGACAGTACAGGGCGGCGTCCCCCACCTCATGAGGAAGCAGCGGCAAAGCGGAAAGAAGGGCGTCCAAAGAGTCAAACACGACCCAGCGCCGCTGGGGCGGAGTCAGATGTACAAATACCAGCACGCCCCCCAGGTCTGGGAACGCTTCAATCTCAATGCTTCCGGCAAGGGTAAGCCCTGCGCGGGCAAAGGCTGCCTGCGTGAGCGTCATGGCCTGTTCCAGCGTCAGCTCGCCGCCGGTGACGCCGTGTTCCTCCAGGTCGGCGGCGGAGAGATAAAGTGCGGCGGAGGTGTCGCCGATGGGCTGTATGGTCATGGAATCAACTCCTTTTCCTCTATTTTAGCGCAGGAGGGCGGACATAACCAGTTGTAATGATTGGCCGTACTGGAAAATCAGTTGGCAACAACGGCAGAATTGTGGTACAATATAGAATAACTGTGACGATACGGAAAGGGAGCATGGCGCTGTGGATTTGACGGAAAAGACGCTTGAAAGCACCGTGGCCTATGAGGGGGTCATTGTCACCGTCCAACGGGACAGGGCAGAGCTGCCCAACGGCAAAACCGCCGTCCGAGAAGTGGTGCGCCACCCCGGCGGCGTGGCGGTGCTTCCCCTGTGCAGCGACGGCACGGTTCTGCTGGTGCGTCAGTACCGCTATCCTTTCGGAGAAGTCCTCACCGAAATACCGGCGGGAAAGCTGGACAAGGGAGAGGAGCCGCTCCACGCCGCTGTGCGGGAGCTGCGGGAGGAGACCGGCCTGACGGCGGGAAAGCTGACCTCCCTCGGTTCGGTATACGCCTCCCCTGGCTTCTGCGATGAGGAATTGCACCTTTATCTGGCGCAAGACCTGCATCAAGGCGAGGCCCAGCCGGATGAGGACGAGTTCCTTGCTCCGGTGAGACTGCCGTTTCAGGAGCTGGCGGAGCAGGTGCTGGCAGGCGAGGTCAAAGACGCCAAGACGGTGGCCGCCGTGTTGAAGGCCAAGCTGCTGTTGAACTGGTAAAAGGGGAAGCATATGGAAAGACGTATTTTGATTGTGGAAGACGAAAAAAATATTGTGGATATTCTGCGCTTCAACCTCCAGCGGGAAGGCTATGCTACGCTGGAAGCCTATGATGGCGACGAGGGCCTCCGCCTTGCCGTGGAGGAGAACCCAGACCTCATTTTGCTTGACCTGATGTTGCCCAAGCGGGACGGCTTCGCGGTGTGCAAGGGAGTGCGGGAAGCGGGACGCAACACGCCGGTCATCATGCTCACCGCCCGGCAGGAAGAAAGCGACAAGGTGCTGGGGCTGGAGATAGGCGCAGACGACTATATCACAAAGCCCTTTTCCATGCGGGAACTGCTGGCCCGCGTGAAAGCCAATATCCGCCGCAGCGCCATGCCCGTTGCCGGAAGTGCGGACGCGGGAAGCAGGCTGGAGCGAGGCCGCCTGACCATTGATACAGAAGGCATGGTAGTGCTGAAGGACGGCGTGGCGCTGGAGCTGACCCAACGGGAATACGACCTCATCTGCTTTTTGGCGGAGCAGCCCGGCAAGGTCTACTCGCGGGAGGCGCTGATGGAGCACGTCTGGAATTATGAGGGCTATGTGGGCGACGTGCGGGCCGTGGATGTGGCGGTGCGCCGCCTGCGTGAAAAGCTGGAGGACGACCCGGCAGACCCGAAGTTTATCGTCACCCGCCGGGGACAGGGCTATCTGCTGGAAAACTGACCGCGCTATTTTGTTGAATGAAAGGAGGACGCCCGAATGCTTCGCAGCCTGCATATGAAGCTGGTGCTCATCATGGTGCTGCTTATCGTGTCGCTGATGACGGTGGTGGGCGCCTTCCTGCTGAACTCTGTGGTGGGCTTTTACATTTCAGAATTTTATACTCAGGTGAGCGGCGTTTTTGCCGATGAAGCCCTTGTCCGCGACCTGACCACCCCTACCGCAGGGGAGGAGAGCGGCGCGGAGGGCATTAAGAGCGTGCTGGACACCTGCGCCGGTGCCCTCGGCGTGGACGGCCGCACCCGCAATTACTACATTCTGGACGGCCATACCGGCGCAGTGCTGGAGGGCACGACAGAAGAAGACGACCTGCTGGACTACACCCGCAACCTGACCACCGCCATCAGCACGGGGGAGGTGGGGGACGCGCGGAACGTGGCGGCCAGCTATATGGACGTTGCCATTCCCATCGAGCGGGGCAGCACGGATTACATCATCTATATCTATGACAACGGGGCCACGGTGGAGAGCCTGAACAGCGAGCTGATGGTCATCATCATTCAGGCGCTGGTGTTTGGCCTCGCCATTTCGGTGCTGCTGTCCTTTTTGCTGTCCAAGACCATCATCGGCCCCATCGAGCAGCTTACTGCGGGCGCGGAACAGGTGGCTGCGGGCGACTTCGGCCACAAGCTGGAGGTTGCATCCCGTGACGAGGTGGGCGTATTGACCGGCACCTTTAACGACATGGCCCAGCGTTTGCAGGACACCATTCAGCAGGTGGAAAGCGAACGCAACAAGCTGGACACCCTGTTTCTCCGCATGACCGACGGCGTGGTGGCCTTTTCGCGGGAGGGCGGGGTTATCCACTCCAATCCGGCGGCGGGCGAGCTGCTCCACGCTCCTATCGACTCCCTCACCCGCTATGAAGACCTGTTTGCCGACATAGCGCCGCTGGAGACCGTGATGAACGCCCCCACTCCGCCCGGTTATCTGGAGGGCGAGCGGGAGGTTTGGGGCCGTGTCCTCGAATTGCTGCTGGCTCCCTTTGACCGGGAAAGTCAGGGCGGCGGCGTGCTGGTGGTCGTCCATGACGTGACGGAACAGCGTAAGACAGAGGAAATGCGTAAGGAGTTTGTGGCCAATGTGTCCCATGAACTGCGTACCCCCCTGACGAATATTTTAAGCTATGCCGAGACCCTGTACGACAGCGGCGGCGACCTGCCGGAGGAGACCGAAAGGAACTTCCTGGGCGTGATTCTCAACGAGACTCAGCGGATGACGGGACTGGTGCAGGACCTGCTGGTGCTTTCTCGGCTGGACTCCGGACGTACGGAGTTGCAGCTGAGCGAGGTGGATATGCGCGCCCTGCTGAAGGAAACCGGACAGGCCAATTTGATGGAGGCCCGCCGCCATCATCACACCCTGACGGTGGATGTGCCTGACGTGCTGCCGACCGTCCGCGCTGACCGAGACCGCATTTTGCAGGTGCTGATGAACGTTGTTTCCAACGCCATCAAATATACGCCGGACGGCGGAACTATCCGAATTTCCGCCGGATTTGCCCGCCGCGAGGTATGGGTAGAGGTGGAGGACAACGGCATCGGCGTCCCGCCGGAGGAGCGGAGCCGCATCTTTGAGCGCTTTTATCGGGTGGACAAGGCGCGGGCGCGGGAGTCGGGCGGCACCGGACTGGGCCTTTCCATCGCCAAGGAGTTGGTAGAGCGCCACGGCGGAAGCATTCGGGCCATGGACAAGGAAGGGCCGGGACTGGCTATCCGTGTTGTGCTGCCTGTGGAGGGCCCCAGCCATGGTTAAAAACAGGAAGGCACACATCACGGAGTGGCTGAAAAACGTCCTGATTGTTCTGCTTGCGCTGTCTGCCATTTTTCTTGGGTGGCGTACCCACCTGTTTGACGACCTGCTTTCCGGCGTCCGCACCCCTGAGTTGCCAACTATGAGCGGAGGCGCAGCTCAGGACTATACGGAATTTGTGCGTCCGGTGAACGTGGCGGTTGTGAATGAGAACGGCCGGTTTGCTGCCCTGTACGGTATCGGCGGGACGGAGGAGCTGCTTGAGCGTTCAGCCGGTCTGCTGGCAGAGGCGCTGGGCAGTGCCTCCGCGCCCCAAAGAGTGGAGCGCAAAAGCTGGGAGGCGGCGCTTTCCACTGCGCCGGGGCTTTACTTTGACCTGCTGGGAGAGGTTCCGCTGGAGGTTTTACAGGAGTGGCTGTCCGGCGGGAGAAGCAGCCAGCCCCTTTCGGGCACAGTGCGCCGCCTGTGCCTGACTGTGGAGCAGGGCGGCGGGGTGCTGCTTTACTATATCAATGAAACAGACGGCCTGTATTATGCCTGCCGGACGGATGTTCTGAAACAGGGGCAGCTTGCATCTGCCGTGAGCGGCTATGTCCCCAACGGGGCTGTGTTTGCGTTTGAACAGGAAGGCTATACCGCCCTGAATGAGAACACTCTGCTGCCCGGCGGTACGCCTAACATGCCGGTCTACACGGCGAAAAATCCCCTTGCCTCTGAGGACAGCGGCGTGGCGGGAGAGCTTTTGGAAGCGCTGGATTTTGCCCAGCAGAGCAACGCCAGCTATGTTATGAGCGACGGCGTGGTTTACCGAAGCGGCGCGGATACACTGCGGCTGAATACGTCCGGCGAGGTGCTTTATCAAAGCGGAAGCGCCGCAGCCCCCCGTTTTCCGGTGGCGGCGGGCGGCGACGGAACGGAATGGGATATGGTTCGCGCGGCAGGCGATGTGCTTCGCGATGTGCTCCTGCCTTATGTGGGGGAGGGACAGCTTTTCCTGCGCTCGGTGGAGCGGACGGAAACGGGCGGCACGGTGGAATTCGGCTGTGCGCTCTCCGGTGCGGAGGTCGTTCTGAGCGGCGGCGCGCCTATGGCGCGGTTCACAATAGAGGATGGGCAGATTGAAGCCTTCACACTTTGGATGCGGACATATGCCGCCGGAGGCGAAACGGCTCCGGTTCTGCCTCTGCGACAAGCCATGGCGGCGGCAGAGGCCCGCGGTGCGAAAGGAAAGGAATTGCGCCTTATCTACCGCGACAGCTTTGCAGAGGCTATGACGGCAAGCTGGGGCGCGGCATAAAAAGCGGGGGAGGGACGGACGTGAAGTGGTCGCGGCTTCAAAATATTGTGATTTTGGTCTTGGTCGTGGTCAACGTGTTTCTCCTGACGCTGGTGACCACACGAGAGGTGCGTTCAGCCCGCCTTGAGCGCGAGGCGCGCACCGCGGCGGCGGCTGTTTTGGAGCAGAACGGCATTGCGGTGGACGAGGACGCCCTGCCGGACAATATGACCCTCCAGCCCTGCCGAGTGGAGCGCGACCGAACGGCGGAGCATGCCTTGGCTGAGGCCCTGCTGGGCGAGGTCACGGAGGAGGCGCGGGGCGGCGGCGTTTTTCGCTATGCCGGCGCCGGTGGAAAGGGCAGCGTGCAATTCCACAGCGGCGGCAACCTCTCCGCCGCTTTTTCAGAGGAAGCCTATCCTTTGGGCGGACAGTCTTTGGAAGAACACGCCGCTGCGTTGATGGCGTCCCTTCAGCTGGAGGGCACTGTATGCGCGGTGGAGGGCATGGGAGGAACGGGCAGCGTCACCGTCCGGCAGAGCTGGCAGGGCGTGCCGGTCTACACCTGCACGATGCTTCTCAAGTATGAGGACGGAGCCTTGCGGAGCATCACTGAGGGACAATGGCTGCTGGGAGCTTCTGTTCCGGAACCGGTCGGCGCGGCGTTGGACGTGCCGACTGCGCTCATCCGCTTTCTCAATGGGTGCAATGAGTTGGGCGATGTGTGCAGCAGCGTGGAGCGAATGGAAGCGGGGTATGTGATGACGGCCAATCTTTCCGGTCAGGCGCGGCTGACGCCTGTCTGGCAATTTGAGGCAGAAACGGGCGCATACCAGATGGACGCGGTCACCGGAGTATTCACGCGTGCAGACGTTTTGCCGGGAATATAAATCAGCAGGGTGGATGGCCTAAAAGCCATCCACCCTGCTGATTTATGCTTCACCCTTGTATTTTCGCCGGGTGGCCAAGCCGCCCCGGATGTGCCGTTCCGCTTTGTTCTCTTCCAGAACGCCCTTCACCTGCTGATACAGGGTATGGTTGAAGGCCGGAAGACGCTCTGAAAGGTCTTTGTGGACGGTGGACTTGCTGATTCCGAATTTGCTGGCGGCCGCCCGCACCGTCGCCTTGTTTTCTATGATGTACAGGGCCAGACGTTGAGCCCGTTCTTCAATATTGCCTTTCACACCAACAACACTCCTCGCATCGGATTCGGTCTGCGTCATCTATATGCGAGCGTTGGTGCGCTTATGTGCGGAAAAAGGGCGGGCTGCATGAAACCATGCGGCCCGCCCTTTGTAAAAGCAAGTTTTTATTACACGTTGAACCGGAACAGGACAATGTCGCCGTCGTGCATGACGTACTCCTTGCCCTCAGAACGGATAAGGCCCTTCTCGCGGGCGGCGGCCATGGTACCGCAGGCCTTGAGGTCGTCAAAGGCGACCACCTCGGCCCGAATGAAACCGCGCTCAAAGTCGGTGTGTATTTTACCGGCGGCCTGAGGGGCTTTGGTGCCCCGCACAATGGTCCACGCCCGGCATTCGTCCTCTCCGGAGGTGAGGAAGGAGATAAGCCCCAGCAGGGCGTAGCTGGCCTTGATGAGCCGGTCAAGACCGGACTCCTGCAAGCCCAGCTCCTCCAAAAACATAGCCTTGTCTTCAGGGGGCAGCTCGGCGATTTCCGCCTCGGTTTTGGCGCACACGGGGATGACCTGGGCCTCTTCCCGAACGGCCAGCTCCTTTACCTGCCGGTAGTAGGGAACATTTTCAAAGTCGGCAATGCCCGCCTCGTCCAAATTGGCGGCGTAAATGACCGGCTTGAGGGAGAGCAGATCCGCCGTGGCTACGATGGCGGCGTCGTCCTCGTCGCAGGGAAAGCTGCGGGCGCTTTTGCCGTCGTTGAGGTGCTCCAGCAGGGCTTTGAACACCTCCGCCTCGTGGAGGTACTTCTTGTCGCCCTTGGCCGCTTTCGTGGCGCGGTCGATGCGGCGCTCCACCATCTCGGCGTCCGCCATAATAAGCTCCAGCTCAATGGTCTCAATGTCCCGAAGAGGGTCGGTGCTGCCTTCCACATGGATAACGTTGTCGTCGTCGAAGCAGCGCACCACATGAACGATGGCGCTGCATTCCCGAATGTTGGCGAGAAATTTGTTGCCCAGGCCCTCGCCCTTGCTTGCGCCCTTCACAAGTCCGGCGATGTCCACAAATTCGATGACCGCCGGGGTGGTCTTTTTGGGCTTGTAGAAGTCGGAAAGCCAGTCCAGCCGATGGTCGGGTACAGCCACCACGCCCACGTTGGGGTCAATGGTGCAGAAGGG
>JAAWDI010000036.1 GCA_022793685.1 Oscillospiraceae bacterium | reverse complement strand
CGTGGAGGTCATGCGCTACCGCAACGGCGCGCTCATGGCACAGCGGGACAAGGAGCTTGGCCTTGCCCGTGACGTGGATTCCGTGGCCGGCGTGCCTGACTCCGGCGTGCCTCATGCCATTGGCTATGCCACCGAAAGCGGACGGCCCTTTGCCCGCCCCTTTGTCAAGTACACCCCCACCTGGCCCCGCAGCTTCATGCCCCAAAGCCAGAAGATACGCAACCAAGTGGCTAAAATGAAGCAAATTCCCGTCCCAGAGCTGATTGAAGGGAAAAAGCTCCTCTTTGTGGACGACAGCATCGTTCGCGGCACCCAGCTTCGGGAAACGGTGGATTTTCTCTATGAGAGCGGCGCGAAAGAGGTGCATATGCGCTCTGCCTGTCCGCCCATCATGTACGGCTGCAAATACCTGAACTTCTCCCGCAGCAATTCCGACATGGAGCTGTTGGCCCGAAAGAAGGTGCAGGAGCTGGAGGGCGATGAGGGGCAGAAGCACCTGGACGAATACGCTGATGCTAAAACAGAGCGTGGCAAGTGCCTTTTGAAGTCCATCTGTGAGGAGATGGGCTTCGACTCCCTCGGTTATCAGTCGCTGGACGGCCTGCTGGACGCTATCGGCATTGACCGCGATAAAATCTGCACCTATTGCTGGTCTGGAAAAGAATAATCCCCCATTAAATTTTGGAGGTTTTATCATGGAGAAATCCCATTCTGATTCTTACGCCGCCGCAGGCGTGGACGTAACTGCGGGCTATGAGTCGGTCAACCGCATTAAGCCCATGGTGGAGTCCACCTATATCCCCGGCGTGCTGGGCACCCTCGGCGGTTTCGGCGGTATGTTCGCCCCCGACCTTTCCGGCATGAAAAAGCCGGTACTGGTCTCCGGAACCGACGGCGTGGGCACCAAGCTGCGTCTGGCTATGCTGTTGAATAAGCACGACACCATCGGCATCGACTGCGTTGCCATGTGCGTCAACGACATCATCTGTGGCGGCGCGGCTCCCCTGTTTTTCCTCGACTATATCGCCTGCGGCAAGAACGACCCCGCCCGCATTGAGGAGATTGTCGCCGGCATCACCGAGGGCTGCCGACAGGCGGAGTGCGCTCTGGTGGGCGGTGAGACGGCGGAGCACCCCGGCATGATGGAGCCTGACGATTACGATTTGGCCGGTTTCTCCGTCGGCATCGTGGACGAGGAAAAGGTCATTGACGGCAAAAAGCTCGCCCAAGGCGACGTGCTCATCGGCCTGGCCTCCACCGGCGTTCATTCCAACGGCTTCTCTCTGGTGCGCAAGGTGCTGGACGTGGAAAACGCCGACCTCACCTCCCCGCGGGAAGCGTTAGGCGGCAAAAGTCTGGGCGAGGCGCTGCTCATTCCCACCCGCATCTATGTCAAGGCGGTCAAGGCCCTTTTGAAGGACGGTGTGGACATTCACGCTGTCAGCCATATCACCGGCGGCGGCTTTTATGAAAATGTACCCCGTATGATGACAGACGGCCTCACCGCCCGCATCAGGCTGGACGCCTTCCCCCGCCCGTCCATCTTCGACCTTATTCAGCAGGCGGGCGGCATTCCGGAACGCGACATGTATAACACCTTCAATATGGGCATCGGCATGATTCTCGCCGTTCCCGCAGGGCAGGTGCAGCAGGCGCTCTCCGTGCTCGCCGCTTCCGGCGAGCAGGCCTACGAGATTGGCTCCGTCATTCAGGGCGACGCCGGCGTGGAGCTGGTATGATGAAGCGAATTGCGGTACTGGTCTCCGGCGGTGGCACCAATCTGCAAGCGCTGCTGGACGCACAAGCCCACGGAGAGATAAAAGGTGGAGAAATCGTGCTGGTGCTCTCCTCCGCTGAAGGGGCCTATGCGCTGGAGCGGGCAAAAAATGCCGGAGTGGACTCCTGCGTGGTGGCCCGAAAGAGCTTTGACTCCAACCGCGCCATGACACAGGCCATTGTAAAGGAACTGCAAGGCCGAAATATCGACCTTGTGGTGCTGGCGGGCTTTCTCCATATTCTCACGGAGGAGATGGTGACCGCCTACCCCAATGCCATCCTCAACGTCCACCCTGCCCTCATCCCCTCCTTCTGCGGGGCGGGCTATTACGGCCTGAAGGTGCATGAGAAGGCCCTTGCTTACGGCGTGAAGGTCTCAGGCGCTACGGTGCACTTTGTCACCGAGGAACCGGACGGCGGCCCCATCGTCCTGCAAAAAGCGGTGGCCGTACAGGAGGGCGACACCCCGGAAATACTGCAAAAGCGCATCATGCAGGAGGCGGAGTGGGTCATTCTGCCTCAGGCGGTCAGCTTGTTCTGCGAGGACAGGCTCAAGGTAGACGGCCGCACCGTACATATTTTAGAACATTCTTAAAGGAGGACTTGCCATGGACGCCCTCAACCTTATGGAATACCTGCAAGGCAACCCCTACCCCGGCCGGGGCATCCTGCTGGGACGCAGCGCCGACAATACGCAGGCCGTGATGGCCTACTTTATCATGGGCCGCAGTGAAAACAGCCGCAACCGTATCTTTGAGGAAACGGAAGACGGCATCCGCACCAAGGCCTTTGACGAAAGCAAGATGACCGACCCCTCCCTCATCATCTATCACCCTGTGCGGGTATTTGAGGGCAAGACCATCGTCACCAACGGCGACCAGACGGATACCATCCGTGACTTTCTCGCCCAGGGGCACTGCTACCGTCACGCCCTTCTCACCCGTGAGTTCGAGCCGGACGGCCCCAACTGGACCCCCCGCATCTCCGGCGTGGTCAAGCCGGACGGCAGCTATAACCTGTCCATCCTCAAGAGCATGGACGGCAACAGCGCCTGCTGCTGCCGCTACTTCTTTGAATATGACAAGCCCCTCGCCGGAACGGGCCACTTCATCAGCACCTATGAAACCGACGGCAATCCCCTCCCCTCCTTCCGCGGGGAGCCGCGCCGCTGTGCCGTTTCTGCTCCTACCGCCGCCGCGCTGGCAGAGGAGCTTTGGGCCGCGCTGAACGAGGACAACAAGGTGTCCCTCTTCGTGCGCTATCTCGACCTGGAGAGCGGCAAGGCGGAGACCGTCATCAAGAACAAACACGCGTAAGGAGGCTGTACTATGCAGGAATTGGAACTGAAATACGGCTGCAACCCCAATCAGAAGCCCTCCCGCATCTTTATGGAGAGCGGCGAACTGCCCATCAAGGTGCGCAACGGCCGCCCCGGCTATATCAACTTCATGGACGCGCTCAACTCGTGGCAGCTGGTGAAGGCCTTGAAGCAGGCCACCGACCTGCCCGCCGCCGCTTCCTTTAAGCACGTCTCCCCCGCAGGCGCGGCGCTGGGCACTCCTCTCACCGATATGGAAAAGAGGATTTACTTTGTCGACACCGCCGCCGAGCTTTCCCCCGTGGCGTGCGCCTATGTGAAGGCCCGCGGCGCTGACCGGCTGTCCTCCTACGGCGACTGGGCCGCCCTCAGCGACGTGTGCGACGCCTCCGTCGCCCGACTGCTGGCCCCTGAGGTGTCCGACGGCGTTATCGCCCCCGGCTACACCGATGAAGCGCTGGAGATACTGAAAACTAAGCGCAAGGGCGGCTATAACGTGGTGGAGATTGACCCGAATTATGAGCCGTCCCCCGTGGAGCGCCGTCAGATTTTCGGCATCACCTTTGAACAGGGGTATAACAGCCTTGCCATCACCGACGGACTGCTGGAGAACATCGTCACCCAAAACAAAGAGCTGACGCGGGAGGCCAAAAACGACTTGCTGCTGGCTCTCATCACTCTGAAATACACCCAGTCCAACTCGGTGTGCTATGTGAAAAACGGCCAGACCATCGGCGTAGGCGCGGGCCAGCAGAGCCGCATCCACTGCACCCGTCTGGCGGGCAATAAGGCGGACATCTGGTGGCTGCATCAGCATCCCAAGGTGTTGGGCCTCCAGTTTGTGGACGGCATCCGCCGCGCTGACCGGGACAACGCCATCGACATTTACATCTCCGACGAATACGAGGACGTACTTGCGGAGGGCGTATGGCAGAACACCTTCAAGGTGAAGCCGGAAGTCCTCACCCGTGAGGAAAAGAAGGAGTGGGGCGCCAAACTCACCGGCGTGGCCCTCGGCAGCGACGCCTTCTTCCCCTTCGGCGACAACATCGAGCGCGCCCACAAGTCCGGCGTGCAGTATATCGCCCAGCCCGGCGGCAGTATCCGCGACGACAACGTTATCGAGACCTGCGATAAGTACGGCATGGTGATGGCCTTTACCGGTATTCGCCTCTTCCATCATTGAGCCCTGTAAGGGGGACAACGTCCCCCTTACCCCCCCTCGCCTTTGCACAGCAAAGGCGGCTGTGGCCGCCGCGGCCACAGGCAGTGGTGTCCTGCGCAGGTGCATGTCCTGCTTCGGACAATTCCAAATTGGTTTGCCTTCGGCAAAAAAGCGAGGAACAAATATGAAAGTATTAGTTGTAGGTTCCGGGGGACGGGAGCACGCCATCTGCTGGAAGCTGAAGCAGTCCCCCAAGGTGACGGAGCTTTACTGCGCGCCCGGCAACGGCGGAATTGCCTCCATTGCCCAGTGTGTAGATGTGAAGGCCACCGACGTGGACGGCATGGTGCAGTGGGCCAAGGAGCACGCCATGGACTTTGTCATGGTAGCGCCGGACGACCCCCTTGCCCTCGGCATGGTGGACGCGCTGGAGGCGGCGGGCATCCCCGCCTTCGGCCCCCGCAAGAATGCCGCAGTCATTGAGGCCAGCAAAATTTTCTCCAAGAATCTAATGGAGAAATACCATATTCCAACCGCCAAATATCAAACCTTCACCGACATGGAGGAAGCACTGACCTATGTTCGCGCCGAGGGTGCGCCCATCGTGGTGAAGGCGGACGGGCTTGCGCTGGGCAAGGGCGTTGTGGTCGCTCAGACGGTTGCTGAGGCGGAGGACGCCGTCCGCTCCATGATGGCGGACAAGAAGTTCGGCGAAAGCGGTGCAAAGGTGGTCATTGAGGAGTGCATGACCGGCCCGGAGGTCACCGTGCTGGCCTTTGCGGACGGCGACCATCTTTCCCCCATGCCGTCCAGCCAAGACCACAAGCGGGCCTATGACGGCAATGAAGGCCCCAACACCGGCGGCATGGGCGCTATCTCTCCCTCGCCCAACTACACCCCTGTGGTAGCGCAGCGCTGTATGGAGGAGATTTTCCTGCCCACCATGGCCGCCTTGAAAGCGGAGGGCCGTCCCTTCTCTGGGGTGCTCTATTTCGGCCTGATGCTCACCCCCCAAGGCCCCAAGGTGGTGGAGTACAACGCCCGCTTCGGTGACCCGGAATGTCAAGCGGTGCTCTCCCTGCTGGAAAGCGACCTGATGGATATTCTCATGGCCTGCCGCGGCGGCACGCTGGACAAAGTGGACATCCACTGGAAGGACGCCGCCGCCTGCTGTCTGGTGCTGGCCTCCGGCGGCTATCCCCAGAGCTACCAGAAGGGGTATCCCATCTCCGGTTTGGACGAGGCGGGGAAGACCGCCGTGGTGTTCCATGCCGGCACCAAGCTGGACGAGAACGGACAAGTTCTCACCAACGGCGGCCGGGTGCTGGGCGTCACCGCCACCGGACAGACGCTGGAACACGCCATCGACAGGGTGTATGCGTCCGCAAAGCATATCTCCTTCACCGATATGCACTTCCGCACCGATATCGGCAGAGCTTGAATACCCCGCTAACATAAAAAAGGACTGTGAAGCTTTGCTTCACAGTCCTTTTTTATGTTAATTTACTTGCGGACGTTGTCCCCCATCAGCAGGTACATGACCGCCTTTTGGACGTGGAGCCGGTTCTCCGCCTCCTCAAAAATTTCCTCCGCATGAGCGTCAAACACATCGGCCGCGATTTCCTCGCCCCGGTGAGCGGGCAGGCAGTGCTGCACCATAACGTTGGGCATGGCCAGTCCCAGCAGCTTCTTGTCGATTTGATAGCCCTTGAAGGCCTCGCGCCGCTTGGCGGCCTCCTCCTCCTGTCCCATGGACGCCCACACGTCAGTGATGACCACCTCCGCGTATTTGACCGCTTCGGCGGGGTCGTCGGTCAGAGCGAAGTCCTTCTGGGTTTTAGCGAAAGACAGCACACTCTCATCCGGCTCATAGCCCTTGGGGGTGGCTACCGCCACCTCCATGCCGCACTTCAGGCCGCCCACAATCAGAGAGTTTGCCATGTTGTTGCCGTCTCCGATATAGGCCAGCTTAACCCCTTCCAGCCGGGTCTTTTTCTCCCGGATGGTCATCAGGTCGGCCAGCACCTGACAGGGGTGGGCAAAGTCAGTCAGGCCGTTGATAACGGGCACCGAGCTGTACTTTGCCAGCTCCTCTACCTCAGACTGGCCGTAAGTGCGTATCACAATGCCGTCGCAGTAGCGGGCCAGAACCCGAGCCGTGTCCTCAATCGGCTCGCCCCGGCCAATCTGGCTGTCCTTGCCCGACAGGTAGATGGCGTGGCCGCCCAGCTGAAACATGCCCGTCTCGAAGGACACCCTTGTGCGGGTGGAATTCTTCTCAAAAATCATAGCGAGGGTCTTACCGGCCAGATAGTTGTGAATGAGCTTGTGGCGCTGGTTGAACTTCATCTGGTCGCCCATGTTGAGTATCTTATGTATATCGGCCTCAGACAAATCCAGCAGCTTCAAAAGGTCTTTTTCCATCGGTGCGGGCCTCCTTATTCCGAAAGGGTCTGCCGCAGAATGGCAAGGCCCTGCTCCATCTCGTCTCTGGTAATCGTCAGCGGCGGCAGCAGCCGCAGGGCAGGCCCTGCGGTCAGCACCAGCAGTCCATGCTGTACCAGCAGAGAGGCCAACTCCTTATTGGTGCGCTCCCCCTTCACCTCAATGCCAATCATCATACCCAGCCCGCGGGTCTCGCCCAGACAGGGCAGTTCCATCGCCTCAATGGCATTGCGGAGGTAGCTCCCCTTTTCTTTTACCTCCCCCAAGGCTTCCTCATTGAGAATATCGAGCACCGCAAGTCCGGCGGCTGCGCCGATTGGGTTGCCGCCGAAGGTGGAGCCATGAGTGCCCGCCGTCAGCACCTCGCGGCACTTTTCCGAAGCCAAAAAGCCGCCAAAAGGCAGGCCGCCCGCGATGCCCTTGGCAAAGGAAACCGCGTCAGGCAGAATACCGTACTGTTGAAAGGCGAACAGGGTTCCGGTGCGGCCGACGCCGGTCTGCACCTCGTCCACCAGCAGCAGCCAGTCCCGCTCGGCGCACAGCACCGCCAGGTCATGGACAAAAGCCTTGTCCATGGGGTAGACGCCGCTCTCGCCCTGCACCAGTTCCAACAGAACGGCACATACGTCATGGCCGGCCACCGCTTCCACGCCGTCCATGGTGGCCTCGCCATAGCGGAAGCCCTCCGGGAAGGGGAAGAAATAATTGTGGAACACGTCCTGTCCGGTGGCAGTCAGCGTGGCGGAGCTGCGGCCGTGGAAGGAATTCCGCAGGGTCACAATGGTGCCGCGGCCCTTACCGTATTTGTCAAAGCTGTACTTGCGCGCCAGCTTGATGAGCCCCTCGTTGGCCTCCGCGCCGGAGTTTGCAAAAAAGGCGTTGGCCATTCCGCTGCGCTCGCAGAGTTCCTTGGCCAGCTTGGCATACGGCTCCGCATAGAACAGGTTGGAAATATGGGCCAGCTTGGCAGCCTGCTCCGTGACGGCAGCCAGCCATTTCTCATTGCCGTAGCCTACGGAGGTCACACCGATACCGGAGGTAAAGTCGATATACGACTTTCCTTCCGCGTCATAAACCGTGGCGCCCTTGCCGTGGTCGATGGCCACAGGGAAACGGCTGTACGTCTGCATTACATACTGGCTGTCAAGGCCCTTCAATTCTTCTAACGTCATGACGTCCACCTCATTTCAGCATCGTGCCGATGCCCTCGTCTGAGAGCAGTTCAATCAGGATAGAGTGGGGAATACGCCCGTCCAAAATCACTGTGCTGCCCACGCCGGAGCGCACCGCCTCCACGCAGCAGTCTACCTTGGGAATCATACCGCCGGTAATAACGCCGTCTTGCACCAAACCTGGCACGGAGTAAAGCTCCACCTCCTGCAAAAGGGTGCTTTCGTCCTTGGGGTCGCGCAAAAGGCCCCGCACGTCGGTGAGCAAAATGAGCTTTTCCGCCTTCAGCGCCACCGCCAGCTTGGCGGCGGCGGTGTCGGCGTTGATATTGTAGGCCGGATTTTCGTCCGTTCCCTGCGCCACGGTGGATACCACGGGGATATAGCCGTTTTCCAGCGCCACCGTGACGGGGGCAGGCTCCACGCCGGTTATTTCACCTACCAGCCCATACCGCTCGTCCTTCTGCACCGCCTGGAACAAGCCGCCGTCCATGCCGCACAGTCCGAGCGCGCGGGCGCCCTTCCGTCCCATGGTGGCCACCAAGTCCTTGTTGACCTTGCCGCAGAGCACCTGCTGGACGATGTCCATGGTCTCCCCGTCGGTGTAGCGCAGACCGTCCACAAACTTGGACTTCTTGCCCACCTTGGTCAGCATATCGTTGATTTCCGGACCACCTCCGTGGACGACCACTACATGGATGCCCACCAAATGAAGAAGCACCACGTCGGAAATCACAGCCTCCCGCAGTTCCTGCGACACCATGGCGTTGCCGCCGTATTTCACCACAATGGTCTTACCACTGTACTTTTGTATGTAAGGCAACGCCTCCGCCAGGACGGTAGCGCGGCCGATATGGGAATCAGACATGAATAAAGCCTCCCAAACGGAATCAAGTCCGGTAATCGCCGTTTATCTTGACATAATCATAGGTCAGGTCGCAGCCCCAGCAGGCGGCTTCCGCCTCCCCTTCGTTCACGTCCACGTCAATGACCACCTCGTCCTGAGACAAAATAGCCTTGGCGCGCTCCTCGTCAAAGTCCAGCCCCTCGCCCTTTTCGCAGACGGCGATCTCCCCCAGAGGGGAGCAGAATTTTACCGTCACATACTCCGGACGGAAGGGCGCTTTGGAATAGCCCATGGCGCACAGGACGCGGCCCCAGTTGGCGTCGGCGCCGAACATCGCGGCCTTCACCAGTGAGGAGCCGACCACCGCCTTGGCAAGCCGCTCGGCAGTCTCCTCGCTGCGGGCATTGCGCACATGGCAAGTCACCAAACGGCCTGCCCCCTCGCCGTCGCCCGCGATGGCGCGCGCCAGCTGCTCGCACACCGTGTGAAGCGCCTGATGGAATAGGGTGTAATTATCGTCCTTCCACTCAATCAGGGGATTTTCCGCCATGCCGTTGGCCAGCACCACGCACATATCGTTGGTGGAGGTGTCGCCGTCCACTGTGACCCGGTTGAAGGTTCTGGGCACAATGTCGTGAAGTGCGTCCTGAAGCATTTCGTGGGTGATGGCGCAATCGGTGGTGATGAAGCAGAGCATGGTTCCCATGTTGGGGTGAATCATGCCGCTGCCCTTGGCAATAGCTCCAATGGTGACTGTCCGTCCGCCGATGGTGACTGTAACAGCTGTTTCTTTCTTCACTGTGTCCGTGGTCATGATAGCGCCCGCCGCGCCGTCAGAGCCGTCCGCACCGTCGGAAAGCTGCTCCTTCAGCACCGGAATACCCGCCTCGATGGCGGCAATGTTCAGCCGCTGTCCGATTACGCCGGTGGAGGCCACTACAAAATCGGTGGCCTTCCTCCCTGTGGCCGCCGCCGCCTCCTCGCACATCCGCTCGGCGTTTTCATGGCTCTCCGGCGCACAGGCGTTGGCGTTGCCCGAATTGGCGATGACGCCCCACGCTACGCCGTCCTCCAGATGGTCCATGGTCACATAGATGGGGGCGGCCTTGACCCGGTTTAAGGTATAGGTGGCTGCGGCAGTACACTCCTGCTGGGAAAGAATCATGGCCAGGTCCTTTTTGCCGCTGAGGTAATCCTGCATGGACGGCACCACAGGCTGGTTGCCGTCGCCCCCTCTTCCCTTTTTCACGCCGCAGCGGACGCCGCCCGCCAGAAAGCCCTTGGGCGCTGTTACGCCTCCGGTGATAGTTTTCATACAAAGCACTCCTTTGAGGAGATTTTTTGAATTGGCAAATGCCGCCACAGGCCCGGCGGGCCGTTGCGGCTATTATACTGCCAGTCCCTTGGTTTCGTCAAACCCAAGCATCAGGTTCATATTCTGGACGGCGGCGCCGCTGGCGCCCTTACCCAGATTGTCAAACACGGCGGTCACCATCGTCTGTTCCCGATTGCCCGTGACCACCAGCTTCAAGGTGTCCTTCCCCGCCCATTCGGCGGCGGCTATGCGGGGCTTTTCCCCGCCGAAGGGCGCAACGGAAATCAGGGCGCTGCCCTCGTAATACCCAGCCAGAACCTCCTGCACCTCCTCCGCCGCAGGCATTCCCCGCAGCAGGCGGTTGTGCAGCAAAATGGCGGTGGCCATGCCCTTGTAAACGTCCCCCAGAATGGGAGAGAACACCGGCGGGGCAGTCAGCCCGGCCACTGCCGTCATTTCAGGAATGTGCTTGTGCTGAAGGCTCAACGCATAGATGTTGGGCGCGTCCAGCAGGCCGTCACGGTCTGCCGCCTCATATTCGGCAATCAGCTTCTTGCCGCCGCCGGAATAGCCGGTCAAAGAATAACACGTCAACGGATAGTCCTTGGGCAAAACCCCCAACTGCACTAAAGGCGCAACAGAGGACAAAAACCCGGTGGCGTGGCAGCCGGGATTGGCCACCCGCTTTGCCAGCTTGATGCGCTGGCGCGCTCCGGTCAGCTCCGGAAAGCCATACACCCACCCCTCCGCCGTCCTGTGGGCGGTGGACGCGTCAATCACGCGGGTGTTGTCATTTTCAATGAGGCTCACCGCCTCGATGGCGGCGGCGTCCGGCAGGCACAGGAAGGCCAAATCGGCAGCGTTCAGCAGCTTGCGGCGCTCCTCCGTGTCTTTGCGCTTGGCCTCGTCGATGAGCAAGAGCTCAATGTCGTCCCGCCCCGCCAGTCGGTCGTAAATTTGCAGGCCCGTGGTGCCCTCTTTGCCGTCGATGTAGACTTTTGGTTTCATACCCGCTCCTCCACAAAGGCGCGAATCGCCGCAATCTGCTGCTCCACTGCCTCAGGCGCAGGACCGCCGTACACCTGCCGTCCCTTGACGCAGGTTGCAAGCTCCAGCGCCTCATAGACGTCCTCGTCGAACAGGCCAGAGATGGCCCGAAAATCGCGCAAAGTCAGAGTGTCCAAGCTTTCGCCCGACTTGATGCACATATGTACCAGCCGCCCTACAATCATATAGGCCTCTCGGAAGGGCATTCCCTTCTTCACCAGATAATCGGCGCAGTCGGTGGCATTGATAAAGCCGCCAGAGGCAGCCTTCGCCATGTTCTTGGGCTTCACGGTCAGGGTGTCCACCATAGCGGCGAACACAGGCAGGCACAGCTCTACCGTGTCGATGGCGTCAAAGACCGGCTCCTTGTCCTCCTGCATAT
>JAAWDI010000035.1 GCA_022793685.1 Oscillospiraceae bacterium | reverse complement strand
GTGGACGCCATCACCACCGACGAGGTACGCCGCATTTTAGAAGCGTCCGGCCGCATTTACACCCAGATAAAAATCGACGAAATCACGAACCTTGGGGCGGTGAAAATCCGCCTGCGGAGCCTGTTCGCAGCACTGGAGGAATGACCCATGGCAGAACGCGTGGAATTTACCAAAGAGATGAAGGACGCCGGCTACACCATTCTGGTGCCCGATATGCTGAACACCCATTTTAAGTTGGTGATTCGCGCCTTTGAACATTATGGCTATCATATGGAGATGCTGACCAACCGGGGGCAGTCGGTGGTAGACGAGGGGCTGAAGTACACCCACAACGACACCTGCTATCCCGCCCTGCTGTGCATCGGCCAGTTCATTGACGCGCTGAACAGCGGCAAATATGATGTGAACAAGACCGCCCTGATGATGATTCAGACCGGCGGAGGCTGCCGTGCGTCCAACTACATACACCTGATTCGCAAGGCGCTGGAAAAGGCGGGCTATCCCGCTATGCCGGTTATCTCCCTGAATTTTGCGGGGCTGGAAAAGAACAGCGGCTTCAAAATTACCCTGCCTATGATTCGGCAGGGGCTGGCCTGCGTCACCTACGGCGACCTGTTGATGCTGCTGGAAAATCAGGTGAAGCCCTACGAGACGAAAAAAGGTTCTGCGGTGGCGCTCACCGAGATTTGGATTGACGCCCTTTCCGAGCGGTTCTGCAAGGGACAGTCCATGTCCGGCCGCCAGATGGAGGAGACCTTTGACGTTATCGCGCGGTCTTATGCCGACGTGCCGGTGAACCGGGTGCCAAAGGTCAAGACCGCCATTGTGGGGGAAATTTACGTCAAATATGCACCCTTGGGCAACAACAATCTGGAAGCGTTCCTTGCGTCCCAGGACTGCGAAGTGATGGTGCCGGGGCTGGTGGACTTTGCCCAGTATTACGTTCAGACGCTGCTGGACAAATACGATATGTACGGCGGCAATCCGGTGGTGCACCAAGGCACTTTGCTCATCGGCGGCTATCTCAAGAAGCTGAAGGAGAGGATGGATACCATCGTCAAAAAATACGGCTTTATCACCTCCGCGCCCTTCGAGCGCATCAAGCATTATGTGGACGGCATCATCGGGCGGGGCTGCACTATGGGGGAGGGCTGGCTGCTCACCGCCGAGATGGTGGAGCTTTCCGAGCTGGGCTATGAGAATATCGTATGCGTACAGCCCTTCGGCTGCCTGCCCAACCATGTGATGGGCAAGGGCATGATGCGCAAAGTAAAGGAGCGTTGCCCCAATGCCAACATTGTGGCAATCGACTATGACCCCGGCACCACACAGGTCAATCAGGAGAACCGCATCAAGCTGATGCTGGCGGTGGCCCGTGAAAAGCTGGAGAAAAAGCTGGCGGAAGCGGCGGCGGAGACGGCCGGAGAAGAAGTGTTTGCATAAGCGGCACAGCGCCGCGGGCCTGAACAGACGAACAAAAAGAGAACGGCGCGGGAATTTCCCGCGCCGTTCTCTTTTTGCTTTGGGATATGTCTCAGTTCCCAGAGGGAATAAAGGGGCGGATTGCGCCAGCTACGTTGCTGATGGGCATGGTCTGTAAGTAGATGCGTCCCGGGCCGGTGACGATGGTGTTAAAGAGGCCCTCGCCGCCGAATACGATATTTTTCACACCGGACACCTTCTGGATGTCCATGGTGCAGGTGGCCTCCATGGCGGCCAGATAGCCGGTGTCGATAATCATGCTCTCGCCGGGAGCCAGGTCATATTCCACCACATGGCCGTCAAATTCCGCAAAGGCGACGCCGCGGCCGGAGAGCCGCTGAAGAATGAAGCCCTCGCCGCCAAAGAAGCCCGCCCCCAGTTTTTTCTGGAAGAACACGGACAGCTCCACGGTGGACTCACTGGCCAGAAAACCGCTTTTCTGCACCACCATCTCCCTGCCGGGACCAATCTCAAACACCCGGATGTTGCCGGGGAAGCTGGACGCGAAGGCAATCATGCCTGGACCGCCCTGGGCGGTGTAGCGGTTCTGGAACATGGCCTCGCCGGAGAACATACGGCCGAGCGCCTTGCCGAGGCCGCCGTTGGAGGTGGTCTCCATCTTCATGTTGGGGGACATCCAGCTCATGCTGCCCCGCTCCGTAATCATGGTCTCGCCGGCTTCAAGCTGGCAGATTGCCACAGGCAGGGGCGTGCCCTCAATTTTATACTGCATACAGAATCCCTCGCTTTTCTCTTATTTCGAGACTGGCGCGGTGTGCGTCAGCCGGTCTCGCCTAAATATTCCTCCAAACAGAGGCCCTGGGCCATGATTTCCGCCGCCGCTTCCTTACCCACATAGCGGTAGTGCCACGGCTCGTATCCAATGCCGGTAATTTCACTCTTATCGGTGGGGTAGCGGAGTACAAAGCCGTACTCGTGACAGTGGGCCATCAGCCACTGCTGGACAGGAGTCTGCTCCTGCTGTTCATCCAGAAGCTGATAGGACTCGTCTACAATATCCACTGCAAGGCCAAGCTGATGCTCGCTGGTGCCGGGGATGGCCACCCAGACGGCGGCCTCGCGGGCGGCGTCGTCTTGGGAGTAGCCGCGGGAGACATAGGCGTCTATCTGATTCTGGAACAGGCGCTGTTGGGTCTCCATGGTGCGGAAGGAGGAGCATATAATGGGAGACAGCCCCTCCGAGCGGGCGGCGTCCATCATATCCTGAAGGTCGGGGTAGGCTCGACTGTCAATGGCATGGCCGCTGCGGAGCTTTGTCACCTCCACGGTGAAATCGTCGGGCAGGGCATGGGCTGCGTTCACCAGCCGCAGGTTCCAGAGGGTGGGGTCAGGGGACGGTTCCGGCGTGGGGGTGGGGGTTGGCGCTGTGGAAGGGGTCACAGTCTCCGATGGCGCGGGGGAGGGGGAGGCCATGACTTGTTCGTCGCCGTGGGGGAGAAATCTCCAAATCAGCAGGACGGCCAAGACAATCGCCGCGATGACAAGAATGGCGGCCATGCGCTGCCTGCGCCGCTGCTCAGCTTCACGTCGGCGGGCCTGCCGCCGTCCTTGTGGGGTTCGGCTCATGGGTATACTCCTTTCGGAAAAACGTCGCCCATATTTTACTCCTGTGAGCGAAAAAGCGCAATCCCCATGTGGGAAAAGGGTATCTTTTTTATGAGGTGTGTGGTATAATATGCACAGAAAAGGCGGCAACCCTTGATTTTTCGGGGGTTGCCGCTATTTTTGTTACTAATTTGTTATTAGTTCAATGTTCATTTTGAGTTCTTCTATATTTTTATGGGTGTAAACCCGTTCACCCGTGC
>JAAWDI010000002.1 GCA_022793685.1 Oscillospiraceae bacterium | reverse complement strand
GGTTCACCCCACGAACGGCCCAGCAGTTTGTGCTCAGCCTGCTGACAGAGCGGTAAAAAGAGGGCGCTTCGGTTTTCCGAAGCGCCCTCTTTTTATGTAGTTTTACAGCTTGGTGCCATCCAGACGCTCTCCCTTGGCCAGCGCCATGCCCACCAGCCGGCCAAAGCATACGCTGCGGCCGTTGTTGGAGCCGGGCAAGGTGACGGGGTAGGAGTTGGCGAAGAAGTCGCCCTGAACGTTGCCAACGGCGAACAGTCCGCCGATGGGCTGGTCGTCTTCATCGCAGACCTGAGAGTTGGCGTCCACGTGAAGGCCGTAGGGCAGGGAGAGCAGCCACGCAGTGATTTTGCTGGCATAGAACGGCCCGTCCAGCACGGGGGAGAGGAACCGCTCCGGCACGCCGAAGTCCACATCGTCGCCCGCCGCACAGAGCTGGTTGTACCGGGCGACGGTGGCGGCCAGCGCGTCGGCCGGAACCCCTATCTGCTCCGCCAGTTCGGCCAGCGTGTCCGCCTTATAATAGTCGCCCTCCGCCACGGCGCGCTCCACCGCCGCGGGGATGTCCTCCTTGATGCGGGCGAACTTGGCAGGCTCCTGCCGCTTGAAGTTTTCAAGGTAATGGGAATCCCAGACGGCATAGGCCACATTGCCGGGGGCGTTCATTCGGGCGTTGGTGACGATGGGCTCATAGGCCACCTCGTTGGAGAAGCGCAGTCCGTTCCGGTTTACCGTCAGCCAACTGCTGTTCATACCGGGGCCGAGGACGGTAAAGTTCACCGGATGGATGACAGGGGCGGGATAGCAGCGGGAAAAGGCGGATCCCACCCATTTGCCCATGACCAGACCGTCGCCCATGTTGCCGCCCTTGGGGAAGTTGTCAATCTTATCGACCCGCAGGGCGATGGGGCAGAAGCACTCTATCATCTCCTTGTTGTCCGTGATGCCGCCGGTGGCGAGGATGACGCCCTTGCGGGCGTTGATTTTACGGAAGCCGTCCTTGTCGCGGACAATAACGCCGGTGACCTTACCGCCCTCACGGACAAGCTGCTCTGCACTGGTGTTGAAAAGGAACCGTGCGCCGTGGGCCTGCGCGTGACGGAAGGCCGCCTTGACCAGATAAGCCATGTTCCAGCGCTCCTTGGGCAGGTTGCTGCCCTCTGGCACATCGATAATGTGAGGGGTGCGAAACATACGGTAACGGTCGTCCAGCGTGTCCCAGTCGGTGCGGGCGGTCATCTCATCGTTGATGGTGATGCAATAGCCCTCCTGCTCCAGCAGGTCAATGTAATGGTTCAGCATTTCGCCGCTGCGCTCGGTGTAGGTGCGGATGAGGGTGTAATTGCCCTGCTGCTGCCCCCAAGCGTAAACCAGTCGGGCGGCCGCTTTGGGGTCGACGTGGATACCGGCGCGCTCCTGCACCTTGGTGTTCACGCCGCAGATGTCGGTGCCGTGGGCGGTGATGGCAGCGAATTTTTCCACGCAGACCACCTCTGCGCCCGCTTCGGCGGCAGAGTGGGCGGCGACGGTGCCTGCGATGCCCGCGCCCAGCACCACCACATCGACCGTTTCCTCTGTGCGGATTTCGGTGATGGGCTCCGGCGGACGCTGCCAGCTGTGCGCATGATATTCCATGAGAAAGCCTCCTTTTAAGGTGATTACGGTTGCTTGGATTATATCAAAAAAGCAGTCAGCTTTGCAAGAAAGCGGACTCATTTGTAAACAATTCTTGAACGTCCTTGACAAGCTGGCAGAATGTGACTATCATAGGATTAGCACTCGAACAAGAAGAGTGCTAATCCTATTTTCAACGGAGGCGGCAGGCTATGGCCAAGCGTCAGTTCAAAGCGGAGTCCAAGCGGCTTCTTGATTTAATGATTAACTCCATTTACACCCACAAGGAAATTTTCCTGCGGGAAATCATCTCCAACGCCAGCGACGCCATCGACAAGCTGGCCTACAAATCCCTCACCGACGGCAGCGGAATGGACCGCAGCGCCCTTCAAATTACGCTGGTTCCGAATTTGAGCGAGCGCACCTTGACGGTGCGGGACAATGGCGTGGGCATGACCAAGGAGGAGCTGGAGAACAATCTGGGCGTGATTGCCCGCAGCGGCTCCCTGCAATTTAAGCAGGACATGTCCGACGCAGAGGGCGGAAAGCCGGAGGATGTGGACATCATCGGCCAGTTCGGTGTGGGCTTCTACTCCGCCTTTATGGTGGCCGACCACATCACGGTCACCACCAAAGCATACGGCAGCGACGAGGCCTTCCGTTGGGAGTCCTCCGGTGCGGACGGCTACACCATCACCCCCTGCGAGAAGGAGGGCGTGGGTACCGACATCGTGATGCACCTGAAGGCGGACACTGAGGAGGAGGATTACGGCAGTTTCCTGATGGAGGAGACGCTGGAGGGCTTGGTGAAGCAATATTCCGATTACATCCGCTACCCCATCCGTATGGAGGTGACCTCCTCCCGGATGAAGGAAAAGCCCGCCGACGCGGGCGACGATTGGAAGCCGGAGTACGAGGTCTATCAGGAGTGGAAGGCCCTCAACTCCATGGTGCCCCTGTGGCAGCGGAGCAAGAGCGAGGTCAAGACGGAGGAATACAACGAGTTTTACAGGGAGAAGTTCGGAGACTGGAAGGAACCGCTCTCCGTTATCCACACGGCCGCGGAGGGCACGGTGGAGTACAAGGCCATGCTGTATATCCCTGCGCAGGCGCCTATGAACTACTACACCCGTGAGTTTGAAAAGGGACTCCAGCTTTATTCCTCCGGCGTGCTCATTATGGACAAGTGCGCCGACCTACTGCCTGATTACTTTGGTTTTGTTCGGGGCGTGGTGGACTCCCCCGACCTGTCCCTGAATATTTCCCGTGAAATGTTGCAGCACACCCGTGTGCTTCATTTGATTGCCGCCGGATTGGAAAAGAAAATCAAGGCGGAGCTGATGAAGCTCCAAAAGAACGAGCGGGAGAAATATGAGACCTTCTGGCAGGCCTTTGGCCCCCAGCTCAAGTATGGCGTGGTGGGTGATTACGGCGAGCATAAGGAACTGCTTCGCGACCTTTTGATGTTCCCCTCGTCCCACGAGAAGAAGCTCACCACGCTGGCGGAATATGTGGAGCGGATGCCGGAGGAGCAGCCCTTCCTCTACTATGCCAGCGGTGAGAGCGTGGAAAAGGCGGCGTCCCTGCCTCAGGCAGAGCGCATTTTGGACAAGGGCTATGAGATTTTGTATTTGACGCAGGATGTGGACGAGTTCGTTCTTCAGGCGCTGGAAAGCCAGAGCGGCAAGCAGTTCAAAAGCATCAGCGCAGAGGATGCCCTGCCGGAGACGGAGGAGGAGAAGAAAGCCGCCGAGGAAAAGGCGGAGACATTCAAGCCGGTGCTGGACTTCATCAAGGAGACGTTGGGCGACAAGGTGAAGGAGGCCCGCATTTCTAAAATTCTGCGTTCTGGCGCGGTGTGTATGACCACCGACGGCCCCGTCAGCCTGGAGATGGAGAAGTATTTCACCCGTCAGGGCGGGGCGCTGCCCCTCAAGGCCGAGCGGGTGCTGGAGCTGAACCCCGATTCCGGCGCATTTCAGGCGCTGGCCGCCGCAGTGGAGGCGGGCGAAAAGGAGAAAGCCTCCAAGTATGCAGAGCTGTTTTATGACCAATCCCTGTTGATTGCCGGCCTGCCGCTGGAGGATGTGGGGCGCTACACCGAGCTGGTGTGCAGTCTGATGGATTGAGGGTAAAACAGTAATAAGAGAACGCCCCCAGACGGAATATCCGTCTGGGGGCGTTCTCTGTTTAAAAGGAAAGTGTGCTTCACACGGAGAGAGCAGCCCCGTGAAAAGTCGAGTTTATTGGAGCGCAAGCTTGACCATTCGCTCCATCATGGTGGCCACTTCGGCCCTGGTGACGGTACCGGAGGGGTCGAGGGTATTGCCGCCCTTGCCGTTCACCAAGCCGCAGCCCACCGCCCAGCGCATGGCGTCGGCGGCATAAGCGGACACCTTGCCGCTGTCGGTGAAGCTGTTAAGGCTGCCCGTGGCCGTAACGTTCATACCGGCAGTCTTGGCATAGCGGTACAGCATAGCGGCCAGTTGTTCGCGGGTAATAGCCTCATCGGGCGCGAAGCGTCCGCCGCTATAGCCGGTGACGATGCCTTCCCCATTGGCCCACGCCACCGCGTCGGCATACCACGCGCCGTCCGGCACGTCTGTAAAGTCCGCCTCGCCGGAATTGTCGGCGTCCTCCAAACGGTAGAGCACCGTAGCCAGCATGGCGCGGCTCATGGAAGCGTTGGGGGCAAAACGGTTGCCGCCCACACCGGTAAACAGCTCGCGGGAGCTGGCGAAAGCAATGCCGCTGGCCGCCCAGTGGGTTTCTGTATCGGTGAAGTGCTTGCTGTTGTCCACGACCTTCACCGTGCAGGAACCGTCCAGCAGCCCCTTGACGTTCGCGCCGTCTACAACGGACTTCTTTACAAGTGTTTCACTGCCGTCCTTGTTGACCACTGCCAACACGTTGCCGGAGGCAGGCTTTGCGGAGGGTATTGCGGCCACAAGGCCGCCGTTCAGCGTTTCGACGGGTGTGCCGTCTATGGCCACGGTGACGCCCACAGCGCCGTTGGCCTTCTCTTCGGTGGAGACCGTCACAGAGCCGCCGGACTGTTTGGCCAGTCCGTCAAGGCTGTCGGCGGGCAATGTTACATTGCCCATGGAGGTCTTGACCATCAGGCCAAGGCCGGAGTTATTCGCCATGCTGTCCAAAGCGCTTTTGGGCGCTTCAACGGTGACCTTGCTTGCATCGCCTTTGACCACAGGCGTGATAACAATCTCATTTGCGTCGCCTGCTTTTGCCTGTTGCACAGCCGTGCTCAAGTCGTTGGCAGAGACATTCGCCTTGGCTTCGCCGGACTGGCTCACGGCGGCGGAGGGGGTGAGTTCAGGCGCAGAAGCGCCGGGCTGCTCGGCGGCAGAGCCGGAACCGCCGCCAAAACCTTCAGAAGCCCGCTCTGCTGTGTAATCGTCGGTGTAATGGAAGACGATAACGTCCCCTGCTTTCAGGGTCTGCTCGGCAATGCCCAACTCAGGATATTTGTTGTTCAGCATGTACATCCAGCCGGAGTGCTGGCCATTGTCAAACTCCTTCAGGCCGCGAACGGATGTGATGTAGCTTCCGTCTGGATTTTCATAGGGAATGCCGTTCAGGCCGAGCGCCTTGGTGATAGCGTCGATTACCGTGGAATTCTGAGGCACGGTGATGCTGGTTTGTTCAACCCAGGTTGTCAGGTTGTTGGCTTTCAGCGTGTGGATGCCGCCGCCTTCACCGTGGGCGCTGTCGCCCAGCAGCTTGAACTGAACGGTAATAGTAGACGGGGTATCGCCGCCCTGGGATGCGGGGCGAACGGTGATGGGAGTGGCGGCGGCCTTATCGCCGCAGCTTACTGTAATTTCGGTATCCGTCTCCGTCAGCTCTCTGGCCGGGGCATAGGTATAATCGCTGATTGCTTCGGTTTTGCCGCTGTTATAGGTTGCAGTGACCACCATGCCGGTGGGGTCAAACACATCCCCAACCTGATAGGCCGTTTTTGTGGGCGGCGTGGTGACGGCAATGGAATCCAACGCCAGCGGAGAAACGGTTACGGCCACTGTGGCGGTCTTGCCCTGGTAGGTGACGGTAACCTGTGTGGCGCCCTCCTCCAGAACTTCAGGGGAAACCGTGTAGTTTGTGATGGCTTGCGTTTTGCCGTCGGCATAGGTTGCAGTGACCGCCATACCTGCTGGGTCGAAAGGCTCTCCTGCATAGTAGGCCGTCTTGGCGGGCGGCGCCGTTACCTCGATGCCGGACAATGCAGCTTCCGTGACAACGATGGGGATTTCGATGTCAGGCAGGAATCCCATGTTGGCGCTGCGCTGGGAAGCCTTAAAGTTCACGTCCTTGCCGGTCTCCAGCGTAACCCCGCGGTGACCGCCGAAGGGGTCGCCAAAACCGCTGGCATAAATCGAACCCGCGGTTAAGGCGTACTGGTTGCCGGTCCAATCTGCGGGGATTGTGATTTTCAGGGTTTGAGCGTTGGCCGTTGAGGCGAAAGAAGAATTTGCGCCTTTCACGCTGTTCACCTTTTGGCCCTCGGAGGTGGTATATTCCAGCTTGGCAGTATGGTTGTAAATACCGCCCAACTGGCCTGTGGGGTGATAAATTTTGTCGAAGACGATGGTGACTTCATCGCCCGGCTTCACGGCTGCGCCGTTGTTGACGGTATAGCTTACCTGTTTGGCAGTGACGACTTGATAGGTGCTTTTCCCGTCTTTACTTACCTTGACGATATTGCGCCCTTCCTTCAAAGGAACGGTAAAGGAGCCGTCAGCCCCGGCGGAGACAGCGCGGAAACCAGTGAAGGTCAGCGCCGTTTCACTGACGGAAGGATTGGCCACCGAGACGGCGCAGCCTGCTGTTGCAGGGGTAAAGGTGTAGCTGCCCTCGTTGCCTGCAAAGTACACCACGTCCAGCTCTGCGTCCAGAGCGTAGCCGCTGATACGGGAGGGATTGTTGTCGCCCCACTGTCCTGTGCTCACAGTATTTGTATAGGTGGAAGGCACCGTCATATTGGCGTCGATGCCGCTCTCTCCCGCGCCGACGCTGACCACAAGGACCCCTGTGTTTTCCGGCCAGATGGCGCTTTGGAACCCTTTGGAGATGCCGTCGGCGGTATTATAGACTGCATCATAGGTTACCAGCACGATAGCGGTACCTGCTGTCTTTGCAGTGAGCTTTCCGTTTTCATCCACAACCACCGCATCGCCGGGCTGGCCGTTTTCGTTCAGTACCGTATAATGGTAATCGGGCTGAATGAAAAAGGAATTTTGACCGGTCGTTGTGGTGGGAAGCATTTGCCAGGAACGGAGATTGACCAACTGATAGGTTTCTCCGGCGTTTAATGACAGATAACCTTGGGCGCCTACGTTCATAAGCAGGTTAGCCACATTATTGCCGCTGCTGGCGGTCACATCCCGGTCCAGAGTGGTCTTTGTCTTTCCGGCAGGCTTCAGCGTCTCTTCTGTTACTACGACGTTTTGCTCGGCTTTCTTGGTAAAATAGCCTACTGTGGTCACATAATCTGCCCCACTGACCCGATAAGCGCAATACTTGTTGGCCTCGATGTCATAATAATAGGTAGTGGTGCCGTCTGGATTCTCCTGCTCCAGAGCGGCGTTCAAGGCTGTAAACTGCCGGTAATTGTAGCCGGTGTAGTCTTTTTGCCCCACGAACAGGGTGGCGTCGCTGGGGACGGTGATGGTTGTGTCGGGCAAAATCTCTACGGGCAGTAACGGCATAGTCAAAGGCACAGCGCTGCTGCCAGCATCATGATATGCTGTCAGGTACATTTTTTCTGCTGCATCCGGTATGGTAATGGTTACAGCACCGGTTGCATCAGTAGTTGCATCGGAGATAGGCATAGTTTTTCCTGTTTCAGCGTTCACCCAAGCCAACTGTGCGCCGTTAATACATTCTGTCATTGCGGCTATCGTATCGGCTTTCTCGTAATTATAGGCATTACTATATCCCATTAAGGTCAATGTGACTTGGCTGCCCGCCTTGGCAGCTATGCTGTCTATCTTATCACCGTTTTGCACAAACCAGCCGTGGTAGTCGCGCCAAGAGGTATCCTGAACGTCATAGAATTCTATAATGTCGCCATCTGTTATGGCCGCTTGGGTGATGGAATAACCCGTATATCCGTGATATGTTTCATTCCATACCCCGTTATGCGGCGCAGTTCCATTGACCAGAAAGCTGAGATTTGTGACCATACCGCCATAGGCGGAGGTAATAAATCCATTGGAAGAGGTGATGAGGTCTGCAGTAAAAGCGTCCTCAAAGGCGACCTCGTGTGCCTTCACCAGAACATCCAGGGCAGACACGCCGTCTGTTACCTCGTCGGTATAGCCATAGCTTTCTGCCAAGTCGCTGGAGACCTCTACATCAAACTGAGGCGCGTGCAGGAACTCACCCATTGCCTGTGAGGTAAAGCTCACCGTAACAGTGGCAGAGGTTTCTTCTGTTGCCAGCGCGCCCATGGGCAACACGCCTATGACGAGCGCCAGCGTCAGAAGCACTGAGAAAATACGTTTCTTCATATGGTACATCTCCTCAATAACATTAAAATAGTAAAGCCCCAATGGGGCGTAAAACGGAAATAAACTCCACACAAACACGCAAAAAAACCGCACCGCCGAAGAATAACCTCGGCGGTGCGGCCGTTTTTCCGCATCCTGCGACCCCTATCCACAAAACGCACGGTGGAGAGTCAAACTTTAAGCAGGTCTTCTGACTTGGGTCATCTGTTTTCCGCCTGCCTTATCGCGCCGCAAGGCGCAATGGCGGACTTTCGTCCACGGCGGAGCAAACCCTTACAGCGGCGGCTCCGTGCCGGATTTTCACCGGCTTCCCTTTTCATCCCTGAGCCGTACCGCTTACGCGGCCCCCGGCCGGGACACTTAAAGCTGCATATGCACTTGTCCGCAGGAGGCAATACCACCTCTCTGCGTTTCCTATGTTAGCGTTTTTTGGACAGGAAGTCAACCAAAATCAGCAGAAAAAAGTCGAAAAAATCCAGAATGGCAGAAGCTGCTTCGGATTTTTTTGTGCCTTCCCGCCCACCGTGGCCCCAACATGTGGTGGCTTGGGCGGAAGTGACTGCTGCTGTAGGAAAATTCCAAATTAATTTTGGGAAAAAAGGTAGACTTTTTCCCCAAGCAGGTGTATAATGGCCACGTTAAGTTTGGGGTGCAGAGACTCTGTGCAAACCGCACGAGTGTCATTGTGCCATTTCCGTTTGCCCTTGTCATAGAATAGCAAGGGCAAAATTTGTGGGAATCGCTCTGCCTCCTTTCACAGCTCAATAACAATTTCATATCGGCAAAACTGCGAAAAATCAGTGGCGCAAAGCTAAAGGGACAATCCGTAACCAACCGGGACGTCAGCCAGCTTCTTTCATGAAGTATTAGAGGTATTCTATCTGCATGGACTGGAAAAGTATAGGCGGAGTACGTCCGGATTGTCGGACGTACTCCGCTTTTTGTTTTGCCCATCATCAATCGAAAGGAGGTGACGTTACCTTGGACTGGGAGACTGTTGTGGGTCTGACCGCAGAGCGGGCAGCCTGCAGCGAAACAGACGCAAAGCACCTGCTGGCTGCCTTTTCTTGCGTGATATGTGACCTGTTGGAACGAGAAGACAAGGTTCCTTTGCCGCCGGAGCTTGGTGTGCTGGTGGTGAAAGAAATTGGCGGTGAGGCACGCAGCGCCGTTCGGTCGCAAATCACGAAGACGAAACGGTCTGTGATGTTCAAGGCGTCGAACGACCTGAAGAAGCGAATGCGGCAGTCGGACGAGGATTTTATCTGGCGATGCTGGAGCGTCTGGGCGCGTGGAAGCAGGTAGAGCAGCTGCGGCGGGCGGAGGCGAAGAAGGAATACAGCGCGTAACGCCCCCTGACCGCCTGGGGGACGCGAAAGATAAAAGGTTCAAGAGAAAAATGTTTTCAAGCAAAGTGGGTGAAATCAAAATCATGTTACAGCAATCGAGAGAGAAACGAAATTTGGGCGCGCGGGTGTTATCCGCGCTTTTGGCGTTTGTGATGGTGG
>JAAWDI010000034.1 GCA_022793685.1 Oscillospiraceae bacterium | reverse complement strand
CTCTTCTGGGGAGAAGGCAGGTCGGTCTCCTTGTTCTTCAGGGTGTTGAGGCCAAACTGCATTGCGGGAGAGTTGGACTTGTAGGTCACTTTCTCACGGCCTTTGCGAACGAGCTGGTTAAACGTAGGCATGATTTTCCTCCTTTCATCATTTAGATAAATATATATTTTAACGGAATATTGCGAAAATATTCCATTAAAACCAAATACAGGCCCTCAGCGGACCTCGGCGGCCACGGCTGCGCCCACGGCGATGCCGCAAGCCTTGCCCAACTCTTTCATGGACGCCGCCTGCTCCACCGGGACATTTTTCTCCCCGCACAGCTCCAAAAGCGGCTGGGTGACACGGGGGTCTGCGTCCTCCGCCAAAAAGACGCGGACGGCTTTGCCGTCGTTCAGGGCTCGGCGCACCTGCTTCGCGCCCACCACCTTGCGGGCGGATTGCAGCGTATCCAGCATGGCGCGCCCCCCCTTTCAAAAGCCTTGCTATCTCTGAAAAAATGCCCCGCAGACGAGGAATTTTTCCTTTTTATAGGCATATCTGCGCAATTTGGAATTATAGCATGGGCGGAAAGATAAGTCAATAGCCTTTTGGAGCAAAAAAACCCGTCCGGCAATGCCGGACGGGCTTTTTATACAATTTGGGTCAGATAAGGGGTATTTCCTCCGCAATCGCTTCCGCGGGGACGGAAACGGGTACATCCTCGGCCAGAAGAACGGCCTCCTCCACGCTCTCTTCCTCTGCATCGCTCTGGCGGTACTGTGCCAGACCGCTTCCGGCGGGAATGAGCTTGCCGATGATGACGTTCTCCTTCAAGCCGAGCAGGTGGTCCACCTTGCCCTTGATGGCCGCTTCTGTGAGCACCTTCGTGGTCTCTTGGAACGAGGCGGCCGACAGGAAGGAGTCGGTGGCCAGGCTGGCCTTGGTGATGCCCATGAGGAGGCGGGTGCAGGTGGGCAGACGCAGGTCTTCGCCCATCTCGTTCTTTTCCCCTGCCTCCATACGGCGGCGAACGTCAGCCACGGCGTCCTCAAACTCAATCAACTCCACGGTGGAGCCGGACAGCAGGCTGGAATCGCCCGCGTCCTCCACCCGCACCTTGCGCATCATCTGGCGCACGATGACCTCGATGTGCTTGTCGTTGGTGTCAACACCCTGCTGACGGTACACGCGCTGTACCTCGCGGATGAGGTAGTTGTGGCAGGCCGCCACACCGCGGATGCGCAGCACCTCGTGGGGCGACAGAGCGCCTTCCGTAAGGGCAAGGCCCTTCTCCACCGTATCGCCGTCTTTCACCTTGATACCGGCGGAATACGGCAGCGCATAGGTGACCACCTCGCCGTCGTCGGCGGTGATGTTCAGGTTGCACATGGAGTTGCGCTTGGTCTCCTCGATGGTCACCTTGCCGCCGATTTCAGCCAGTTGTGCCATCTTCTTGGGCTTGCGGGCCTCGAACAGCTCTTCGACGCGGGGCAGGCCCTGGGTGATGTCGCCGCCGGCCACGCCGCCGGTGTGGAAGGTACGCATGGTGAGCTGGGTGCCCGGCTCGCCGATGGACTGAGCCGCGATGATGCCGACAGCCTCGCCCATGCCGACCGGCTCGCCAATGGCAAGGTTGATGCCGTAGCACTTTGCGCAAACGCCGCTGCGCGCCTTACAGGTGAGCACGCTGCGCAGTTCCACCTCGTGGATGTCGTGCTCCTCCAACACCTTGGCGTCGTCGGGCATCATCATCTTGTCGGTGGTAAACAGCACCTCGCGAGTCTTGGGGCTGACAATATCATGGACAGGATAACGGCCCTTCAGACGCTCGGCAAAGGTCTCAATAATCTGACCGCCCTCCGAGATTTCAGAGACCAGCAGGCCCTCGGTGGTTCCGCAGTCGTCCTCCCGGATAATGACCTCCTGAGACACGTCCACCAGACGGCGGGTCAGGTAACCGGAGTCGGCCGTACGCAGAGCGGTGTCGGCCAAGCCCTTACGGGCGCCTCGGCTGGAGATGAAGTATTCCAGCACGGAGAGGCCCTCACGGAAGTTAGCCTTGATGGGAATTTCAATGGTGCGGCCGGAGGTATCGGCCATCAGACCGCGCATACCGGCCAGCTGGCGAATCTGAGCCGTGGAACCACGGGCGCCGGAGTCCGCCATCATCCAAATGGGGTTATAGCGGTCAAGACCGGCCATCAGAGCGTCGGTCACGTCCTTGGTGGTCTGCTCCCACTGCTCCACCACCAAACGGTAACGCTCGTCGTTGGTCAGCAGGCCGCGCTTATACAGGGTCTCAATCTTCACGACCTCCTGCTCTGCGTTGTGGATGAGGTCGCGCTTCTTCTCCGGAATGGTCATGTCGTAGATAGAGACCGTCAGCGAGCCGCGGGTGGAGTACTTATAGCCCTTGGCTTTAATTACGTCCAGCACGTCGGCAGACACGGTGAAGCCGTGCTTGTTGATGCACTTGTCGATGATTTTGCCCAGTTGCTTCTTGCCGCAGATAAAGTTAATCTCCGGGTCAAACATAGTCTCCGTATTCGTACGGTCAACAAAGCCCAAATCCTGCGGGATGCCCTCGTTGAAGATGATACGGCCCACAGTGGTGTCCACCAGCTTGTGCTTCATCACGCCGTCCACCTCGCGGAACATCCGCACCTTGATGGGGGCGTGAATCTCCACATCACCGGCGTCGTAGGCCATCATAGCCTCGTCCACGCTGGCAAAGGCATGGCCCGCGCCCTTTTCGGTGTCGCGGTCAAAGGTCAGGTAATAAGAGCCGAGCACCATGTCCTGCGAGGGCACGGTGACGGGGCCGCCGTCCTGAGGCCGCAGCAGGTTGTTGGCAGACAGCATCAGCACGCGGGCTTCGGTCTGCGCCTCAGCGGAAAGAGGCACATGGACGGCCATCTGGTCGCCGTCGAAGTCGGCGTTAAAAGCGGTACACACCAACGGGTGCAGCTTGATGGCGCGGCCCTCTACCAGCACCGGTTCAAAAGCTTGAATGCCCAAGCGGTGCAGGGTTGGGGCGCGGTTCAGCATCACTGGGTGCTCCTTGATGACGAACTCCAGCGCATCCCAGACCTCCGGACTGCCCTTATCCACCATCTTCTTGGCAGACTTGATGTTGCTGGCGAAGTTGCCCTCCACCAGTTTCTTCATAACAAAGGGACGGAACAGTTCGATGGCCATCTCCTTGGGCAGACCGCACTGATAGATTTTCAGTTCCGGGCCGACGACGATAACGCTACGGCCAGAGTAGTCCACGCGCTTGCCCAGCAGGTTCTGGCGGAAGCGCCCCTGCTTGCCCTTCAGCATATCGGAGAGGGACTTCAGGGCGCGGTTGTTTGCGCCGGTGACAGCACGGCCGCGTCGGCCGTTGTCAATGAGGGCGTCTACCGCCTCCTGAAGCATCCGCTTCTCATTGCGCACGATGATG
>JAAWDI010000033.1 GCA_022793685.1 Oscillospiraceae bacterium | reverse complement strand
GATGATGACCAAAGAATCCACGCGGTTTTTCAGCTCGGCAATACCCTGCTCCGCCTGCTCCATACGGCGGCGGCCTTCAAACTTAAAGGGGCGGGTCACCACGCCAACCGTGAGGATGCCCATCTCCTTGGCAATGTCCGCTACAATGGGAGCCGCGCCTGTACCGGTGCCGCCGCCCATACCGGCGGTGATGAACACCATGTCCGTGTCCTCCAGCACCTTGGAGAGCGCACTGCGGCTTTCCTCGGCGCTTTTGCGGCCCACCTCAGGGTCGCTGCCCGCGCCCTGCCCGCCGGTGAGCTTTTCACCGATTTGAATTTTATAGGTCGCGCCAGAAACGGCGAGGGCCTGCTTGTCCGTATTTACCGCAATAAAATCGATGCCTTTCACACCTGCGCGCACCATGCGGTTGACCACATTGTTGCCGCCGCCGCCCACGCCGATGACCTTAATGTTGACGACATTATCGGGACCGGTGTCCAATCCAAACGCCATGATGGGTTCCTCCTAAGTAAAATATGTCGAGTTCCGTGGAAAACGGCACGCCATTCTGTGGGCGCACCAGTGGAAGTATCTACATCTTGTATTATTTTAACGCTGTTTTCCACCGCGGTCAATAGATTTTTGTCGTCTTTCCGTTTTTTTCATCCGCCTGGAATGAAGTGGGGGGCTTCTTCGATGGTAAAATCAATCGTCCCCCGCTCTCCGATGCGCTCAGAAGCCACCACCTGGGACAAAGCCCGCATTTTTTTGGGGAAGTCGGCAGTCATGGGCATCTTAACGGTATACCGCTCATCATAGGTGAAGGAAATGCGGCTGTCATAGCTCAAATCGACAGCGCTCACCTTGTCCAGCAGCTCCTCGTCACGAAGTGCAGAGAAAAGCTGTTTCAGGCTTTCCAGCTTGGTTTCCTCCTCTTCGCCTACCCGAAGGGCGCTGCCCGCCACTGGCCGCAGCGGTGTAATACCGCTGACAACTGCGCCTTCCGGTCCTCCATTGGCGGGCGCAAGCACCTTGCACCGGCAGCTCATCAACCACCAGGTGCCTTCGCTTTCAATGCTGGCCACAGCGCCGCTCTCGCTGACGCTGATGACCACGCTCTGGGGCAGGCTGGGCCGGATGCTGACCTCATCCACATAAGGCAGCGCCTGCTGGATTCGCAGCACCACCCGTGAACGGTTAAGGGCAAACAAGCTGTCCCCCTTCTGGATACCGGACGCCTCCAACACCTGTTGGGCGGTATATCGCTCGTTGCCCGTGACCTCCACCTCTTCCACCCGGAAAAAAATCATGCTGCCAACAGTGAGCGCAATCAAAATGAGCACGACAGACAGCAGCTTATAGAGGCCGCTGAAGCGTCCCCTTCTGCGCCGTTTTCTCTTTCTGTTACGCGCTGCTGCCATCGTGTTCTCCTTTTGCCTTGTTCCTTGTTATGATTCCTCTATGCGCTCTACTTGGGCGCCCAATGCCCGAAGGGTTTCCTCCGGCCGCTCATAGCCCCGGTCAAGATGGTGCAAGCCCTCCAGTATGCTTTCACCGTCTGCGCTCAAAGCGGCCACCAAAAGCGCCGCCCCGCCCCGCAGGTCGGTGCACATCAGCTTTGCGCCCGAAAGACGGGGCACTCCGGTGACCACCGCTACCCGTCCTTCCACCCGAATGTCCGCCCCCATACGCACAAGCTCATCCACATGGCGGTAACGGGCCTCAAACATATTCTCCACAAATACCGTGACGCCGCAGCCCTTCGCCAACGCCGCCATGACCGGCGCCTGTGCGTCCGTTGGGAAGCCGGGGTAAGGCGCTGTACGCACCATTCTCGCGCCGCCCAGATGGCCTGCCGATTGAATACGCACCCGCTCCGCCGTACTCGTCACCGTACAGCCCGCCTCCGTCAGTGCAGCGGACACCGTGGAGAGCTGACGGTAATCCACACCGCACAGTTCCACGTCCCCGCCGGCCGCCGCTGCCGCGCACATCCATGTGGCGGCCACAATGCGGTCCGGCATGACGGTGTATTCCACACCGTGGAGCGGGCGGCCGCCTTCAATGGCAATCACTGAACTGCCAGCACCCCGCACCTGCGCACCCATGGCGTTCAGGAAATTTTGCAGGTCTATGATTTCCGGCTCCCGCGCCGCGCCGACAATCAGCGTAGTGCCCTTTGCCGCCGTGGCGGCTAGCATAATGTTTTCCGTTGCGCCCACACTGGGCAGGGCCAGCGTAATCTCACAGCCTGTCAGGGCAGGCGCAGAGCAAACGAGCGCGCCGCCTTCTTCCTGTATGTATGCACCCAGTGCGCGCAAAGCTTTGAGGTGTAAGTCAATGGGGCGGGGGCCAAGCTCGCAGCCGCCGGGAAAGCTCATGACAGCCTCCCCCTGCCGGGCCAAGATACCTCCCAGAAAGATGACAGAGGAACGCATTTCCCGCATTAACTGGTCTGAGACTTCGCTTCCGGTCAGGCAAGAGGCGTCTACCGTCAGCGTGTCTCCCTCCCGGTGCACCTTTGCCCCAAGCTGCCGCAAAATGGCAGCCGAGGCTCTCACGTCGCTAAGGTCTGGGCAGCGCCGTAGAACGCACTCCCCCCGCGCCAGCACCGTTGCTGCCAAAATGGGCAGCACGCTGTTCTTGGCGCCCTGAACTTCTACCGTCCCGAAAAGGGGCCTTCCGCCCGTGATTCTATCGATTGCCATGCCGTTTCCTCCCCCGTCAGTTGGTCGAACCATCCTATGCGGGGAAAGGAAAAGGTGTCAGTGCAGCAGGGTCAGCAGAGCCTCATAGATGCGCCCTGCGGCGTCAGGCGCGCCCATGGCGTTCAATTTGCGGGACATCTCTTCCCGCTTTTCCGTACGGGCCAGCAGCTCAGCCGTGGTGCGGTAAAGCCCTTCGGCAGAGCACTCACTTTCCGGCACCAAAATGGCGCCGCCAGCCTCAGAGAGCACCTTTGCGTTTTTCGTCTGGTGGTCGTTGGTCACGTTGGGGGACGGCACCAGAATGGCCGGACGCGCGATGGCGGTCAACTCCGCCAGCGTGGACGCGCCAGCCCGACAGAGCACCAAATCGGCGGCCGCCATAACGGTGGGCATATCATAGATATACTCCCGCACCTCAAGGCCGCTCTCCGGCGAAGGTGTGATACCCTTTGCCTGGAGCTTTGCCATGATGTCCTGATAGTCTCGGCCTGCGCCGTGGATATGGCGGAACGGTACGCCGTCCCGGTGAAGGAAGGACAGGAAATCCACCATCTGTCCGTTCATCACCTCAGCGCCCAGGCTCCCCCAGTAGGACAGCACCAGCGGCCGCTCGTCCGTGATGCCCAGAATAGCCCGCGCCTCCTTGCGGTTATAGCGGAAGAAATCGCCCCGCACCGGCGTACCGGTGACCACAACGCGCTCCGGATTGGCATAGTGGCTGCGGCTCTCCTCAAAGCCTACCATCACCATGTCCACTACCTTGGAGAGCGCCTGCGTGGTCAGTCCCGGCACGGCGTTGGACTCGTGGACGGCGGTGGGAATGCCGCGGGCGGCGGCGGCTTTTACAATCGGGAATGAGGCATAGCCGCCGGTACCCACTACCAGATTGGGCTGGAAGGTGTCTAAAATCAAAGCGGCCTGCTTTTTCGACAGGCTCATATTCCGCAAAGTGACCAAATTGTGCTTGATGGAGGACGGTGAAAAAGAGCGGCGGAAGCCACTGATGGTTACCGTCTGAATGTCGAAGCCTTCTTTGGGCACCAGGCGGGTCTCCATACCGCCGTCCGCACCGGCAAACAGGACGCCGCAGGACGGGTCATGTTCCCGAAACAGCCGCGCCAGCGCCACGGCCGGATTGACATGGCCTGCGGTACCGCCGCAGGTAAAGAGAATATTCAGGGCGTACCACTCCTTTTCTGTGTTCCGCGGTCTGCCGGGTCAGCGTATCGGGAGGCCGCGGAACTCCCATCAGACGTCATCCCGCCTTTGGCGCGGGAATCTGCCTAGATACGCTGAGTATGATGCCCATCTCCACCAGCTGCATGACCAGAGCCGTGCCGCCGTAACTGAAGAACGGCAGAGAAATGCCGGTTACGGGAATCAGGTTTGTGACCACCGCGATGTTCAAGAACACCTGTACCGCCAGCAGGGTCGTCACGCCCACAATGAGCAGCGCCCCAAAGCGGTCTCTCGCATGAATGGCCAGCCAATAGCCCCGCAGGATAAGCAGGGCAAACAAAATCAGCACGATAGCCGCGCCGATGTAACCCAATTCCTCGCAGACAATGGAGAAAATGAAGTCGTTTTCCGGCTCCGGCAGGTAGAGAAATTTCTGCCTTGACTTACCCAGCCCCAGCCCCAGCAAGCCGCCGGAACCGATGGCGTAAAGGGATTGAATGGTCTGGTAACCGTCGCCCCGCGGGTCAATCCAAGGGTCCTTCCACAACGCCACGCGGGTGGCCATATACTCCGTCTTGGTGATGATGAAGATAAGCGCCGCCGCCATGGTGCCGCCGCCCAGAATGAACCAGTAGAGCTTGATGCCTGCTGCGAACAGAATGGACGCGCCGATGGCCAGAATGAGAATGGTACCTGACATGTGCGGTTCTTTAATCATCAGCGCCGCGATAATCAGCAGCACCATGCCATAGGGCACCAGCTCCAAAAAACCAATGTCGTCCAGCTTTTGGAGGATGCGGCCCAAGGTGGTGCGCTTGTTCCATTTCCGGTGTTTGTCGGGATTGCGGCGGGACAGCCGGGCGGAGAAAAAGAGAATGACCGCCAGCTTTGCCGCCTCCGAGGGCTGGAAGTCAGGGCCAGCCACGATGAACAGCGGCAGCCAGCGCTGGGCGCCGCTTCGGACGGTACCCACCAACAGCACCAGCACCAGCAAAATCAGAGCAAGCCCCAGCGCAATGATGGACAGTCCCCGCAGGCGCTGATAGTTGAACTTGGAGACCAAAAACATGGCGCATACGCCCAACGCCGCGAACATGATTTGACGCATAAAGTAGAACATGGGATTGTCAATCTTGCTGTTGTAATAGGCTGTGGCGTAAGAGGCGGAGAGCACCATCACCAGACCGATGCCCAGCAGCATCATAGTCAGCATCAAAAACGGCAGGTCGACCGGCCCGCGGGCCAGTTGCTCCGCAACCGTCAGGTCGCGGCGTGGTTTTCGTGCCATGGCGCTCTTCTCCTTTCAGTTTCTTGGGGTTCTTTTTAGAACGGATACCGGTTCATCACGCCCCAGAACGCCAGCAGGCAGGTCAGCACCGTGACGCCGGAAAAGACGCAGAACAGCTTGACTTCGCTCCAGCCGCCCATCTCAAAGTGATGGTGCAGCGGCGCCATGCGGAAAATGCGCTTGCCGTGGCTTATCTTGAAATATACCACCTGAATGATGTCGGAAAAGGTCTCCGCAATGTAGATGATACCGACCAGCAGCAACACCAGCGGAATGTCCAGCGCAAAGGCCAGACCGCACACCGCCCCGCCCAAAAACAGGGAACCGGTGTCGCCCATAAAGACCTTGGCCGGATGGAAATTGTAAATCAGGAAGGCGCACAGCCCGCCGAACAGGGCGGCGGAAAACTCCGCCAGCGCGGTTTGGCTCCAGTAGGTGGCGACGGCGGTGAAAAAGAGCATAACGGGCATCGTCACGCCGGTGGACAGGCCGTCCACGCCGTCGGTGATGTTGACCGCGTTTACCGTTCCCACCATGACAAAGGCCGCGAAAACCATATACACCGGCCACGGCAGGAAGATGGAGACGTTGAAAAACGGGATATAAAGGTCGGGCGTCAGGAAGTGGAAATACCGAAGCACTACCGTGAAGGCAATGGCCGCCGCCAGTTGAAGCAGGAATTTCTGGGGCGCGGTCAGTCCGGTGTTTTGCTTTTTGCGCACCTTGACATAGTCGTCTACAAAGCCGATAGCACCGTAAACCAGCGCGAACAGGAACACAAACAGGTGTCCGTATTGGCCCTGCTTCCATTCCGGCCAGCCGATGACCACCAGCGCCACCGCAAGACCGATGATGAACATCAGTCCGCCCATGGTGGGAGTGCCCTGCTTCTTCATGTGCCACACCGGGCCGTCCTCTTTGATGGACTGGCCCGACTTCAGCCGATGCAGCAGTGGAATCAGCAGTCTGCCCACCACGAACGTCACCACAAAGGCGACGAGAAAACTCAGAATGATTTTCATCTCTCCCGAACCTCCCGCTTTGGTTCCTCTTCTCTTTTGTGGGCGCTCAGGCCCGAATAAGTTATTATACGGTGTTCCTCATTGGAAATCAAGCCTTCCCTCGCGTTTGGAAATAGGCCGCCACCTCGTCTCTCTCATCGAAGTGGTGTTTGACCCCGTTTACCTCTTGATAGGTCTCGTGTCCCTTGCCCGCCAGCACCACCACATCGCCTGTGCGGGCGATGTCCAGCACATACCGTATGGCCGCCCTGCGGTCGCACTCCACATGGAGGCGCTCCCCCTCCACAGCGCCGGGCATCCCCTCCAAAATATCAGAGATGATGCCCTCCGGCTGCTCAGTGCGGGGATTGTCGGAGGTCACCACGCACACGTCGGCCAGTTCCCATGCAATGGCTCCCATAATGGGCCGTTTCGTGCGGTCACGGTCGCCGCCGCACCCAAACAGGCAAATAAGCCGCCCCGCCGTAAATTCACGGGCTGTCACAAGAATGTTCTCCAAGGCGTTGGGGGTATGGGCATAATCTATGAGAACGGTATAGGCCGTGGGGGTGTGTGCCACCTCGATGCGCCCCTTCACTCCCTCCGCACACCGAAGCGCCGCGGCGATTTTCGGAAGCGGTATTCCCAGCGAAACGCCGCAGGAGATGGCGGCCAAAGCGTTGTAAATGGTGAACCCGCCGGGAATGGGTAGGTGGATGCGGCACAATTCCCCCCGCAGCACCGCCTCAAACTCCACAAAATCTGGGAATAACCGAATGTTTTTTGCCGTCAGGTCGGCCTCATCCTTGTTCTCCGAATAAAGAAAGCACGGGCAATCCTTCCGTTCCCGATACCAACGCCCCGCCTCGTCGTCCAAATTGAGCGCCGCCAGCCTGCTTTGCTTGAACAGCACCCCCTTGGCGTCTCGGTATGCCTCCATGGTCTTGTGGAAATCCAGATGGTCTTGCGTCAGATTGGTAAACACGCCCACGTCAAACAGGATACCGTCGGTACGGTGAAGGGCCAGCGCATGGGAGGAAACCTCCATCACAACATGAGTGCAGCCCGCGTCCGCCATCACCCGCAGCAGGGCTTGCAGCTCGTAGGCGTCCGGCGTCGTCCGCGCTGCCGACAGCTCCAGCTTTCCAATCAGGTTCCGGTTGGTGCCAATCAGCCCCACCTTGGCCCCCGCCGCCTGCTCCAACATCGTCTTGATGAGGCAGGTGGTGGTGGTTTTCCCGTTGGTGCCGGTGACGCCAATCATACAAAGCTGCTTGGCCGGATGTCCGAACCAGTTGGCCGCAACTGTGGCCAGCGCCGCGCGGGTGTCCTCCGTGAAAAGCACCGGACAGTCGAGTTCGCCCTCCGTCCGCTCGCACAGCACCGCCGCCGCGCCCTGCTCCACCGCCTGCTTCAAAAAGCGGTGGCCGTCCGTCTTATAGCCGGATAAGGCGACGAACAGCGTCCCCGGCGTCATGGCGCGGGTGTCGCAGCATATTCCTGATATTTCCAGTTCAAGGTCGATGCCGTCCCCCGCAAGGGCGACGCCGCGCATCAGCTCTCCAAGTTTCAAGCCGTTCACTCTCCCTTGCGGGTGTTTGATATTGTATGGTGAAAACGCGCCGGTCTGTCACGCTCGCGCTGGGCGCATTCCTCGGCAAAATAAGCTGCTCCGACTGCGGCCACAAACAGGCCGCGCTTTGCGCGCCCTTCGGTTTGCGTCCATTCGCTCCGCGCTTATTTCGCTGGTGCGCCTGCGCTCACACTTCTACCTGTCACGCTCGCGCTTCGGTTAGTCCGAAATGCTGGTATCCACAAAGGTCACGTTCACCACGGTGCCGCGTTCCACCTGCGTACCGCCCGCCACCGACTGGCTCCCCGCCACCGTGCGGTTGTTATACTCGCTGGTGCCGTTAGCCCGCATATAGAGGCCGACCTCCGCCAGCGCCTGACGCGCGCCGTCCAGCGTCTTGCCGGACACATTGGGAACCGTCACCAAGTCGCCTGGCTTCTCCTGTCCCAGATAGAGCACCACCTCGCTGCCGCTGGGCAGCGTTGTGCCTGCGGCCGGTATCTGGTCGGTAACCGTTCCTCCGTCGCCCACCGTGCGGCAGGCGAGGTTGAGCTTTTGCAGGGAGGACTTCGCCTCCGCCGCCGACTTGTCAATGAGACGCGGCATCGTCACATCAGCGGTAGCGGCCTCGCCCGCCTTATAGGACTTTTCCACACCCAAATAATCAAGGGCCTCCGCAATCAGATTGCCCACCTTGGGCGCCACCATCTGGCCGCCGCTGATGTAAGTACCTGTGGTGCAGTAGTTGCTGTGGGGGCCTGCCTGTTTGGGATTATCCAGCGCCATCAGCACAATGACCTGCGGGTCGTTGGCTGGCGCAAAGCCCACGAAGGAAACAATATTGTGATTGTCGGCGGACAGCGTTTCCGAGGTTCCCGTCTTGCCGCCGATACGGTAGCCCTTGACATAGGCGTTGCGCCCGGTGCCGTTGGCCACCACGTTTTCCAGTATCTCCCGCACCTTGGCGCTGGTCTGCTCGCTTATCACCTGGCGCACCACCGTCGGCTCGTGCTTTTCGATGACGTTGCCGTCCCCGTCGGAAATAGCGTCCACCACATAAGGCTCCATCACATAACCGCCGTTGATGGTGGAGGCAAACGCGGTGATAAGCTGCACCGGCGTGACGGTAAAACGCTGTCCGAAGGACGCCGTGGCCAGAGACAGGTAGCCCTCCGCAGACGTCAGGTAATCCTTGCTCCAAATCTGGCCGGTGCCTTCGCCTTGCAGGTCGATGCCCGTATAGGAGTTCAAGCCGTAGTCGGTAAAATACTGGTAGAACTTTTCCGCGCCCAGCTTTTGCCCGATGGCGATGAATGCCGGGTTGCAGGAATTGGCCACCGCCTCCGCCAGCGTCTGGGAGCCGTGTCCCTCATGCTTGGAGCACCAGATATGAGTGCCGTTGACCATGGCATAGCCCGGGCAGTAGAAGGTATCGCTTGCAGATACGACGCCCTCCTCCAGCGCAGCGGCCAGCACCATGGATTTGAAGGTGGAGCCCGGTTCGTAGGTGTCATTCAGGGCTTTGCTGCGCCATTGGGCGTTGCGGGCCGCCGTTACTACATCCTGATACGCCTCGTCCGTTGTGGTGCCGTCTCCTTTCAGTAAATCCAGCCCCGCTTGAAGGGAGCCGTCAAAAATGGCCGACGGACTGTTCAGGTCGTAATCGGGAATGCTTACCATAGCATAGATGCCGCCTGTTTTGGGATTCATCACAATGCAAAAGCCGCCGTTCTGTACGTCATATTGCTTGATGCCCTCCCGCACAAGCTGCTCCGCATAGGATTGAATGGTGCTGTCGATGGTCAGGATAAAGTTTTGTCCGTCCACAGCGTCCACATAGTTGGAGTAGCTGCTGGACATCTCAGTTCCCTTTGCGTTCTTGGCTGTGTACACACGTCCTGCCTGACCGGACAATTCCTTGTCATAGATGGCCTCAAGGCCGTAAGCGCCGCCGTTGTCGTTCACAAAGCCGATGACCTGACAGGCCAGATTGGCATAGGGATAGTACCGCTTTGTGGTGGGCGACAGATACAGGCCCAAACCCAGCTTGTTTTCGCTGATAAACGTCCGCAGTTCCTCCGCCTGCTCCTCTTCCAGGTTCTTCGCTACAATTTCATATGCGGAGGAGGTCTTTGCCATGCGTTTTTCCAGGGTCTCCCGGTCAAGCTCCAACAACTCGCACAGGGTGTCTATGATGAGCTTCTGCCGTTTTTCCACCTTCTGTGCCAGCGCCGCCTCACGCCGTTCTTCATCTTCCTTTACCGCGTTGAATTCTGCTTTTGAGGCGAAGTCATCCACCGTGAGGGTGGTGCCCGCAATCACATCTCTGGGTGACAGGATGAGGTTATACACCGTGGCGGAAATGGCCAGCACGTTTTCCCTGGCATCCAGTATCTTGCCGCGGGATGCGGCCACCGCGACATCGCGGGTCTGCTGGCCGATGGCGGCCTCCTCATAGGTGTCATGGTTGACAATCGAAATTTGCCACAGCTTCCAGAGAAGGGGAATGAACAGCACAATGCCGCACACGAACATCAGGAAAAGCGTGCGAAGCAGAATCACGCGGTTGGCACGACCGTCTCTGGCTTTTTTCTTTCGGTTTTCATCCTGCTCCATCGCCATTTCCCCCTTTCCGTGCGGGTGTGCTCAAAATTGGGAAAAGGGCGTAAGAAAATTGTTTTTTCTTACGCCCTCATTTCTCTCTTCGGGTCAATTTTCCTTGCTTCAGGAATCTATGCGCTCCTCAGTGAAAATAGTCCAGGATATTCTCCACAATCTCCTTGCCGCCGGCCAGCAGGCCCGCCGGGCCGGAAACGGTATCCTCCTGCCCGTAAATCACAACGCTGTCCGCTTCTGACAGGTCGATGTAGACATACTGCTCGTTGGTGGGCTTTGCCATGGTGTCGCCCACGGCAGCCTGAAGGCTGGCCATATCGAATTTCTGCTCGAACCGCGCATTGAGGCGCTGCTCCTCCTGCTGAAGGGTGGACAACTCGCTGCGCAGGTGGGCCGCCTGGTCGGTTACTGCGGTGAGGTTGATATAGCTCATCATCAACAGGACGGCAAGCACGCCCACCGCCAAAAAGCCCACCACGGCAAAAATGGAAACGGCGCCCGCTTCCCGCACCTGCACCTCCGGACGCACAGCTGCGCGGCTGTTGGTGCGGGTCTTGGGCCGCGGGGTCAGTACCTCCTGGCGGCCGGGATATGCAACTGCTGCGCCGGAACCGTATTCCGGGGCCAGCGCGGCGCTGCCATAGGAGGAATATGTCACTGTCGAACGTCTTGTCCGCGTGTTGGCCACGGGAATCACACCTTTCTACCGATTTACAGCCTCTCCGCAATCCGCAGCTTCGCGCTGCGGGCGCGGGGGTTTTCCTTTAATTCTTCCTCCGAAGCCACAATAGGCTTCCGGTTCACCAGCTTCACCGTTGGGGTCTTGCCGCAGACGCACACCGGAAAATCCGGCGGGCAGGTGCACCCCTTTGCCAAAGCGGCAAAGCCGGTCTTTACAATGCGGTCCTCCAGCGAATGGAACGTGATGATGCACAGCCGTCCGCCCTTGTGCAGCCGAAGCGCCGCCGCGGTTACTACGTTTTCCACGGCAGACAGCTCGTCGTTCACCACAATGCGGATGCCCTGAAAGCTTCGTTTGGCGGGATGCTGTTTTTCCCGCAGGGCGGCGGCGGGCATCGCGCCTTTGATGACCTCCACCAACTGGAGGGTGGTCTCAATGGGAACCGTCTCCCTGCGCCGCACGATGGCGGCGGCAATCGAGGAGGCGTACCGCTCTTCGCCGTAGTCCCGTAGAATACGCTTCAGTTCCTCCTGCGGCCACTCGTTCACCACATCAGCGGCAGTCAGGGCGGCGGAAGTGTCCATCCGCATGTCCAGCGGCGCGTCATGCTGATAAGAGAAGCCGCGGGTCGGGTCGTCCAACTGTGGAGAGGATACCCCCAAATCAAAGAGCATCCCGTCTGCCGCTTCCACACCAGCGGCGAGCAGCAGCTTGTCCAACTCGGAAAAATTTCCGTGGAGTAGGGTCACCTTGTTGATGCAGGAATGGAGCTTGTCCTCAGCCGCTGCCAGCGCGGCCTCGTCCCGGTCGATGCAGACAAGCTTACCGGTGGTCAGCCGCCGGACAATCTCCAGCGAGTGGCCCGCTCGTCCGAGGGTGCCGTCCACATAGACGCCGTCCGGTTTTATGTTCAGTCCCTCGATGCATTCATCCAGCAGAACGGGGCGGTGGGTGTAGACGTTTTCCATGCTCAGAAGCCCAACTCGGCCATGACGGCGGACATCTTCTCCGGCGTCATCTCCTCGTCCTCCTGCTCCTGCCACGCCTGCTTGCTCCAAATTTCAGCACGGTCGTTGACGCCGATGATTACGGTCTCTTTGTCCAGCTTGGCGTAATCACGCAGCTTCTGAGGAATGACGATGCGGCCTTGCGCGTCCAGCTCGCACCGGGCCGCGTTGGCGAACAGCGCGCGCATGGACTTGGACTGGCTCATGGGCAGGGAGGCAAACTTCTCAGTGAAACGCGCCCACGTCTCCTGCGGGTAGATGGCAAGGCACTGGTCAATGCCCATAGCCAAGTGAAAGGTAACGCCCAATTCTTCGCGCAGCTTGGCGGGAATGAACAGACGGCCCTTGGCATCGATATTGTGCTCATAGGTGCCGGTCATGCTCTTTCCTCCCCACTTTTATGTTTTTAAGCTGCACTTTCCACCACTTTGACCCACTTTATGTTTTTCATTATAGAGGGAAGGTTACAAAATTGCAATACCTTTTTTGAAAAACTTTTCCGTTTCAAAGCCTTGATTTTCAAGCAAAAGCAACTTTCTTTTCCAAATTTTGAAACCCAAATTGTAACTTTTTTCGCCTTCACTCGAACATACTGTTATGTAAACGCCCACCCTCCCCTATATTTTGTATTCTTCCAAAAATCCAAAGCAAATGACAGGCTCTGTATTTCCTCCCCCTCCTGCGAAAAATTTTTTTGCGTTTTTCTCCTTGCACCCGGGCAGAATAGGCAGTATAATAATGGTACCGAGCAAAAAGGGAGTGTCTTTTATGAAAGGGAAGCGCCGTTTGGCCGCCGGACTGCTCTGTGCCGTTCTGCTGGTATCTTTGGCTGCGCCTGCCTCTGCCCACGGCAGAAGAGGACACGGCCATCACAGCGGATACGATTGGAGCACACAGGAGGATATTTCCTGTTTCCCCTATGAAAGCTGCGCCGCCTTCGGCCGCCATCTTCACCGTGGCGTAACCTATTGCGGATACGACTATGAGCACGGCCCCTGCCCCTTTACGGAGGAGCACTGCTATGGCCAACACGGATGCTATTGATTAGAAACCTGATTTCCGCATAAAAAGAGAGCCGTTGGACGTTGTCCAACGGCTCTCTTTTTGGATTTATTCCTTTAGCTTTGCCCGCAGGGTCTCGTTGACCACCTTGGGGTCTGCCTTCCCTTTCAGCTCCTTCATGGTCTGACCCACAAGGAAGCCGAACGCCTTTTCCTTGCCGCCCTTGAAGTCCGCCACAGATTGGGGATTGGCGGCCAGCACTTTTTCCACAGCCTCCGTCACCAGCCCTGCGTCGGACACTTGCTCCAGCCCGTGCTCCTTCACATAGGCGTCCACATCGCCGTCGCTGTCGAACACGGCATCGAATACCTTGACCGCCGTATTTCGGTTGAGCTTGCCCTCGCCCACCAGCGCAATCAAGCGGCACAAGGTCTTGGGGGTCAACGGCATCTCCTTGGCCTCCAGCCCCTTTGCGGAGAGCTGCCGCATCACCTGACCCATAATCCAATTGGCGACCTCCTTGGCAGGCGCGCCCTGGGCAACCGCTTCTTCAAAGAAATCGGCCATTGCCTTGCTGGTGGAAATCATCTCCGTGTCATACACGGGCAGGCCGTACTCCGCCTGATAGCGGGCCATTTTCTCCGCCGCCATCTCCGGCTGTTCAGCCCGCAGCTTTTCAAGGTATTCCTCCGAAAGCTCCAGCGGCGGGATGTCCGGCTCTGGGAAGTAGCGGTAATCCTGGGCGTTCTCCTTGGAACGCATGGAGAAGGTGGCGTCCTTATTCTCGTCCCAGCGGCGGGTCTCCTGCACCACCCGCTTGCCCTCTTCAATCAGCTCCACCTGCCGCTTGGCCTCGTATTCGATGGCGCGGGCGATGGCCTTAAAGGAATTGAGGTTCTTCATTTCGGTGCGGGTGCCGAACTCTTCGCTGCCCGCCGGACGCACCGACAGGTTCACGTCGCACCGGAGGGAGCCCTCCTGCATCTTGCAGTCGGACACGCCCAAGTATTCCAGCGTGCTTTTCAGCTTTTCAAGGTAGGCGACGACCTCCTCCGCCGTGCGAAAGTCCGGCTCGGTGACAATTTCAATCAGCGGCACACCGCAGCGGTTGTAATCCGCCTTGGTCTGGTCAATCCACGGGTCATGGACCAGCTTGCCCGCGTCCTCCTCCATGTGCAGCTCGTGGATGCGGATGTCCTTCTCCACGCCGCTCTCCGTTTTGATGGGCACCGTACCGTTTACCGCAATGGGCAGGTATAGCTGGGACACCTGATACGCCTTGGGCAGGTCGGGATAGAAGTAATTCTTCCGGTCGAATTTGCAGCTGCGGTTGACGGTGCAGTTCAGGGCAAGGCCCGCCTTGGCCGCAAACTCCACGACCTTCTCATTCACCACCGGCAAAGTGCCCGGCATACCGGTGCACACGGGGCAGCAGTGGGTGTTGGGCGCGCCGCCGAAGGCGGTGGTGCAGGAACAGAAAATCTTGGTTTTGGTGGCCAGCTCCACATGGGTCTCAAGGCCAATCACCGTTTCCCACGTCATCTCACTTCGCCCCCTTCTTATGATAGTCCGTATCCAACTGGAACGCATGGGCCGCGTTCAGCACCACCTGCTCCCCCAGCGCCGGGCCGATGAGCTGCGCGCCGATGGGCAGCCCCTGCTTATCGGCGCCGCAAGGCACCGAAATGCCGGGCAGTCCCGCCAGATTGAGGGACACGGTATAGATGTCGGACAGGTACATCTGCAAGGGGTCGCTGAGGCTGTCCCCCAGCTTGGGGGCTGTGGTGGGCGCCACCGGAGTGAGCATCACATCGCAGTGGTTGAAGGCGTCGTCAAACGCCCGCTTGATGACCGCCTTCACCTGAAGGGCTTTTTTATAGTAGGCGTCGTAATAGCCGGTGGAGAGTACAAAGGTGCCCAGCAGGATGCGGCGCTTCACCTCCGCGCCGAAGCCCTCAGTGCGGGTCTTGTTGTAGAGGTCGGCCAGGTCCTCATAGCCCTCCGCCCGCCAGCCGTACTTCACCCCGTCGAACCGTGACAGGTTGGAGCTGGCCTCTGCTGACGCGATGATGTAGTAGGCGGGCACCACATACTGCATCACCGGAAACTGAAATTCCACCACCTCGGCCCCTCTGTCCTTGAGCACGTCGGCCACCGCCAGCACAGCGGTACGCACCTCGCCGTTCAGACCGTCGCCGAAGCAGTCCACCGGGACGCCCACCTTCAGGCCGGATATATCGCCAGTGAGGTTTTGCAGCAGGCTGTCGTAATCCCCGGACAGGCTGGTGCCGTCTCGGAAATCCTTCCCCTGAATGGCGTCCAGCACAGCGGCGCAGTCGGCGGCGTCGCCGCACAGCGGCCCCATCTGGTCGAGGGAGGACGCATAGGCAATCAGACCATAGCGGCTGACGGTGCCATAGGTGGGCTTCATGCCGGTCACGCCGCAGTAAGACGCAGGCTGACGGATGCTGCCGCCCGTATCGCTGCCGATGGCATACCAGCACTCCTTGGCCGCCACAGCCGCCGCCGCGCCGCCGGAGCTTCCGCCGGGAGCACGGTCAAGGGCGCGGGGGTTCTTGGTAGCGCCATAGAAGGAGGTCTCCGACGTGGAGCCCATGGCAAACTCGTCCATATTCAGCTTGCCGAGGCTCACGGCTCCCGCGGCGGTGAGCTTCTCCACCAGCGTGGCGTTATAGGGTGGCTGGAAGTCCCCCAAAATCTTGCTGGCACAGGTGGTTTTGACCCCTTTGGTACAGATGTTGTCCTTGTACGCCATGGGCACGCCGTACAGCGGGCTGGAGGCGTCCTTCACGCGCTTTTGCAGCTCCTCCGCGCGGGCCATGGCGGCCTCGGCGGTCACGGTGATAAAGGCGTTGTTTGCGCCGTTCTGCGCCTCGATTGCCTTCAGCGCCGCCCCGGTTGCCTCTGGGATAGAGACCTCGCCCTTTTTGATGGCCTCGCCCAGCTGGAGGGCGGACAGTTCAAGCAGTTCCATCTCTATCCTCCTCAATCCACCGCCTTGGGCACGAGGAAGGCCTCCTCGTCCCCGCCTGGCGCGTTCTTCAGCAGCTCCTCCCGCGGGAAGGACGGCTGCACCTCGTCGGCGCGCAGTACGTTCTTCACCGGGAACACATGGCTCATCGGCTCCACGCCGTCGGTGTCCAGCGTTTCCAGCACGTCCATGTAGGTAACGATGGTCTGAAGCTCCGCCGTCATGCGCGTTTTCTCCTCCTCCGGCAGCTTCAATCGGGAGAGCGCGGACACATAATCCACCATCTTTTCGGTGATTTCCATAAAAAGGCTCCTTTCTCGCCCGTCCCGCACTGCGGGCCGGGAACCCGTTGCATTAAAATGCTCGGGGCAAATGAATGACCCCTGCGCCAAGGTTTTGCTCCGCAAAACCCTTGTATGGCGCGCCTGCACTGGGCATGAAACTGCGCTTCTTACGGCTCCAGCCGCGACAGGTCGCGGGGGAACAGGCTGGCATAACGCACGTTGTCCAGCCCGCACAGCTTCATGGTCAGGCGCTCCAGGCCAATGCCAAG
>JAAWDI010000032.1 GCA_022793685.1 Oscillospiraceae bacterium | reverse complement strand
GGCAAGACGCAAAAGGAAGTGGCCCAAAAGCTAAAGGCGGCCACCGCCGCCATTGATAACGGGACGTACACCGCGCCCAGCAGGTTAACCGTTGGCGCGTGGCTGGACATATGGCAGCGGGACTATTTGGGGAGCGTAAAGGCGTCCACCGCCGCCCTGTACCGCCAGCAAATCAGGCTATATATCAAGCCTGCCCTTGGCGCTCTGAAGCTGGACACGCTGAACGCCCACACCATACAGGGCTTTTATAACGACCTTTCCAACGAGCGGGCGCTTGCCCCAAAAACGGTGAAGAATGTCCATGGCATTTTCCACAAGGCGTTACAGCAGGCCGTCAAGATTGGCTACCTCCGTTTCAATCCCGCCGATGCCTGCGAATTGCCCAGAATGGAAAAGAAGGAGCTGCGCCCGCTCGATGAAAAAGAAAGCAAGGCTTTCCTCCACGCAATCAAGGGGCATAGGCTGGAAACCCTGTTCACGGTTGCTCTATTCACGGGTATGCGGAGGGGTGAGTTGATAGGGCTTTGTTGGGATTGTGTCGACTTTGCATCCGGCACAATTCGCGTTGAAAAGCAGTTGCAGCGCCAGCGGGACAAGGGCGGGGCTTATGCCTTCGTCCCGCTGAAAAACGACAAGCCCCGAACAATCACGCCCGCGCCGTGGATATTGCAGGTACTCAAACGCCACCGTGCGGCACAGGCAGAGCAACAGCTTATGGTCGGCTCGGCATGGACAGACAGCGGGCTTGTATTCACCGATGAACTTGGTCGGCATCTCCCCTGCAATTCGGTTTATAAAGCCTTCAAGGACGTTGCCGCCGCCATTGGTCGGCCTGACGCCCGTTTCCATGACCTGCGCCATTCTTATGCCGTCAGCGCAATTCGAGCGGGTGACGATATAAAGACCGTGCAAGGCAATCTCGGCCATGCAACCGCCGCCTTCACGCTGGACGTGTACGGCCATGTTACGGAACGGATGAAGCAGGACAGCGCCCAGCGCATGGAGCACTATATCATGGAGGTTTTAAGCCCGTAAGGGAAAAAATAAGGGAAAACTGCATCTAAAACAGCAAAGAAAAACCCTGTAACCATTACAGTTACAGGGTTTTCTTCTGGTTGCGGAGGCAGGATTTGAACCTACGACCTTCGGGTTATGAGCCCGACGAGCTACCAACTGCTCCACTCCGCGATATAACTGGTGCCGGAGACCGGGGTCGAACCGGCACGGGATTACTCCCACGGGATTTTAAGTCCCGGGCGTCTGCCAATTCCGCCACTCCGGCGCGGGGAGCGGCAACACACTTACTCCTTAACCGACATTTATTGTACCATACGGCCGTTTATTTGTCAATACTCATCGGGCAAAAGTCTTCGATGCCCTTCGACAGGAACCTATGCACATATTGCACCGTTTCCTGCATAGACTGGTAAGAGAATTTCAAGATAGAAAGGAGACCCCTACCGTGACATTTTACATCCCGACAGAGCCAGAGGAGCAGCCGGAGCCTCGCCCCGACCTCGATGACATCATCTTTCCGGACGGCCAACTGACCGTCAGTGAACGATAAACGGCGGTGCTTCGGCGCCGTCGTTTTTGTAAAAGGCCCCGCTTCTTCCGAAGCGGGGCCTTTTTTCATTTCAGTTCCCTTACACCAACTGAATGACCGCCATCTCCGCAGCATCGCCGCGGCGGGGACCCATCTTGACGATGCGGGTATAGCCGCCGTTACGGTCCGCATACTTGGGGCCGATTTCGTCAAACAGCTTTTTTGCCACGTCTTCCTTGGTGATAAAGGACAGCGCCTGACGATAGTTGGCCAGATTGCTATGCTTGGCCAGAGTAATCATCTTTTCCGTCATAGGCGCCACTTCCTTCGCGCGGCTAACGGTGGTCTTAATCTGACCGTTCTCCAGCAAATAGGTCACCATCGCGCGCAGCATAGCGCGGCGCTGGTCTGTGCTTCTTCCGAGCTTACGCATTTTTCACACCTCCATAAACCGGGGATTGGAATGATTTCCAGTTTAGTTCTCTTCGCTGGCCAAAGCAAGTCCCATCATGGACAGCTTATTGATAACTTCCTCCAGGGACTTGCGGCCCAGATTGCGCACCTTCATCATCTCGTCCTCGGTCTTGGAAATCAAATCCTCCACCGTGTTGATGTTGGCCCGCTTCAGGCAGTTAAAGCTGCGTACCGACAGGTCAAGCTCTTCAATGGTCAGCTCCAGCACCTTATCGCGCTGCGCTTCCGCCTTTTCCACCACAGTGGCGCGGCTTCCCATTGTTTCACTCAGGTCGGTAAACAGCGTAAAGTGGTCGCACAGAATGCGCGCACCCAAACTGACGGCATCTCTGGCGTCGATGGTACCGTTTGTCCATACCTCCAGCGTCAGGCGGTCATAGTCGGTGGCGTCGCCCACGCGGGTATTGTCCACCGTGTAGTTAACCTTACGCACCGGAGTGTAAACAGAATCCACCGGAATCACACCGATAATGCTCTGTCCTGGCTTGTTCCGGTCTGCCGGCACATAGCCGCGGCCGTGGGACAGCGTCAGCTCCATAGTGAGCGTAGCGTCCGCGCCCAGCGTGGCGATGTGCAGCTCCGGATTGAGAATCTCTACTTCGCCGTCAGACTTGATGTCACCGGCAATGACCTCACCCGGGCCGCTGCATTCGATATAAACGGTTTTCGTCCCTTCGCAATGGAGCTTGGCAATCAAGCCCTTGACGTTGAGCACCAGCTCTGTCACGTCCTCCGTCACGCCGGGGATGGTGGAAAATTCGTGCTGAACTCCGCTGATTTTCACGGTGGTCACTGCGGTGCCGGGCAGAGACGAAAGCAGGATGCGGCGCAGCGCATTGCCCAAAGTCGTTCCGTAGCCACGCTCCAGCGGCTCCACGACATATTTGCCGTAGGACGGGTCGCTGGGGTTCTCCACACATTCAATGCGGGGCTTTTCGATTTCTACCATGTAGTACCCTCCTTTATCCGCCGACGGCTCCCCGTCCGCCGACGACTGCTTTGCTTACCAATAATCGAGGGCCTCCTGTTTATTTCGAGTACAGCTCGATGATTAGATGTTCTTCGATGGGCAGGTCCACGTCCTCGCGGGCGGGAGCGGACACGACCTTGGCCACCAGATTGTTCTTATCAAACTCCATCCACTTGGGAGCAGGGCGGGAGCCGTTGGCTTCCATGGCGCTCTTGAACTTGTCAAGGCTGCGGCTCTCTTCCTTAAGGGCAATCACCTCGCCGGGCTTCACCAGGTAAGAGGGGATGTCCACCTTGCGGCCATTGACAGTAAAGTGGCCGTGGCGCACCAGCTGGCGTGCCTCCGGACGGCTCATCGCAAAGCCGAGACGGTAAACCGCGTTATCCAGACGGGACTCCAGAATGGACAGCAGGTTTTCACCGGTCACACCCTTGCGGGCGGCCGCCATCTCATAGTACTTGCGGAACTGGCTCTCCAGCACGCCGTAGTAACGGCGGGCCTTCTGCTTTTCACGAAGCTGCATTCCGTACTCAGACAGCTTCTTGTTGCGGCCATTGCCGTGCATGCCGGGGGCATACTGGCGGCGGTCGATGGCGCACTTGTCGGTATAGCAGCGGTCACCCTTCAGGAAGAGCTTCTGGCCCTCTCTGCGGCACTGGCGGCAAACTGCTCCGGTATATCTTGCCATATTGCTTACTCCTCCTTCTGATTACACGCGGCGGCGCTTCGGCGGACGGCAGCCGTTATGGGGAACGGGGGTCACGTCCTTAATCAGGGTGACCTCCAAGCCGACGGCCTGAAGGGCGCGGATTGCAGCCTCACGGCCTGCGCCGGGGCCCTTCACGTACACCTCAACGGTCTTCAGGCCGTGCTCCATGGCGGCCTTGGCGGCCGTCTCGGCAGCGGTCTGAGCGGCGTAGGGAGTGGACTTGCGGGAGCCGCGGAAGCCCAGTCCGCCGGAGGACGCCCAGCTCAGGGCGTTGCCGCCCATATCGGTCACGGTGACCATGGTGTTGTTGAACGAGGAGCGGATATGCACCTGGCCTCTTTCCACGTTCTTGCGCTCACGGCGCTTACGGACAACCTTCTTGCCCTTGGTTGCAGTAGCCATGTCAATATCCCTCCTTACTTCTTCTTATTGGCGACGGTACGCTTCGGACCCTTCCGGGTACGGGCGTTGGTCTTGGTTCTCTGGCCCCGGACGGGCAGGCCCTTACGGTGCCGCACGCCCCGGTAGCAGCCGATCTCGGTCAGCCGCTTGATGTCCATCGCCACGTTG
>JAAWDI010000031.1 GCA_022793685.1 Oscillospiraceae bacterium | reverse complement strand
CGAGGACACCATGGTGGTCTCCCCCGACGTGGGCAGCGTGGCTCGCGCCCGCGCCTTCGCCACCAAGCTGGATATGCCTATGGCCATCGTGGACAAGCGCCGCCAGAAGGCCAATTCCAGCGAGGTTATGAACATCATCGGCGACGTAAAGGACAAGAACGTCATCCTGCTGGACGACATGGTGGACACCGGCGGCTCCCTCTGCCACGCGGCCAAGGCGTTGGTGGAAATCGGCGGCGCCAAGTCCGTCACCGCCTGCGCAAGCCACGGCGTGCTCTCCGGCCCGGCCATCGACCGCATCAACGAGAGCGTACTGGACGAAGTGGTGTTCCTCGACACCATTCCCCCCAGAGAGGGCGTCAAGAGTGATAAAATCAAGTATCTCACCGTCGCCCATATGTTTGCGGAGGCCATTGAGCACATTTATGAGGAGACCTCTGTCTCCAAGCTGTTCCTGTAAGCGGCGGCGCTATTTTAAAAAGGGGGCGGGTCTTTGGCCCGCTCCTTTTTTCCCTCTGGAGGTTTCACTGTTATGCTGTTCGGCAAAAAAGCATCGGGCGGCCCCGCATGGCTGCTGGTCTGTCTGGGCAACCCCGGCGACCGCTTTGAAAGCACCCGCCACAACGCGGGCTTTATGACGGCGGACGTGCTGGAGCGCGCCTACCGCACCCCCATCAACAAATTGAAGAACCGCGCCCTCACCGGCCTGTTCACCTTCGGAGAGGAAAAGGTGCTGGTGATGAAACCGATGACCTTTATGAACCTGTCCGGCGAAGCCGTCGGCCCAACCGCGTCCTTTTATAAAATACCTCCGGAGCGGGTGCTGGTCATTTCAGACGACACCGACCTGCCCTTGGGCAAGCTGCGGGTACGGCGCGGCGGCAGCGCCGGCGGCCACAACGGACTAAAAAGCATCATTCAGCATCTGGGCACCGACCAGTTCCCCCGGGTGAAGGTGGGGGTGGGCGGAAAGCCCCACCCGGACTATGACATGGCCGACTGGGTGCTCTCCCGCTTTCAGGGGGAGGACAAAGCCGCCATGGAGGCCGCCGTGCAGCGGGCGGCGGAGGCCGCCGAGTGCTATATCACCAAGGGCGCGGATGAGGCCATGAACCGCTATAACCGTTGACCTGTAAGGTAAGGAGCCGCTCCATGAAACTGCTCACCGACATTCTGAATCAGCTTCCGGAATTCTCCCGCCTACTGGCCGCCATCGACGGTGGGAAGTGCCCCGCCGCTCTGTCGGGGCTGTCCTCCGTCCACCGCGCCCATGTGGCCGCCGGGGTGTTTTCCGCATCCGAGCGCACCACTGTGCTGGTGTGCGCCGATGAGATGGAGGCCGACCGCCTGATGGGCGACCTGACCGCCTTCACCGGCGCTGCGCCATTGCTGTTGTGTGCCAGAGAATTCCTCTTTCACCCAGCCGCCGCGGCCTCCCGCCAATGGGAGCACCGGCGGCTTTCTGTGCTGCGCGCCCTCCTCTCCGGCGATGAGCCGAAGCTGGTGGTGGCCACGGTGGAAAGCCTCCTTCAGCGCACGGTCCCCAAGGAGGACTTTGACAAGCTCTCCCTCACGGTGACAGCCGCCGGACGCTATGACCTGAACGAGCTGGCCGAGCGTTTGGCCGCTGCCGGATATGCCCGCTGCCAGCAGGTGGAGGGCGTGGGGCAGTTCGCCCTGCGGGGCGGTATTCTGGACTTCTTTTCCCCCGCCCACCCCCATCCGGTGCGGCTGGAGCTGTGGGGCGACGAGGTGGACACCCTCAGCCTTTTCGACGTGGAGACCCAGCGCCGAATCGAGACGCTGGAGCAAGCGGTCATTCTGCCTGCCGCCGAGGTGCTGCCCGCCCTGTCGGGCGACCCGGAGGCAGTGGGGGGAGACCTGCAGCTTCCCCGCATCTATCAAACCGTTGCCACCGCTGCCGACTACCTGCCGTCTGACGCGGTGGTGCTGTTTTCCGAGACCAGCCGGGTGGCCGAGCGGGCGAAGAACTATCTCTGGCAGTTGAACGAAGACGTGAAAACCCTCATCGAAAGCGAGCTGCTGGACGGCCGCTATGCCACCTTTGCCCGCACATGGGAGGAATTATGGGGGCTTTTGCAGGATTTCCCCACGGTCTATCTGGATTCCTTTGTGCTCTCCCAGTACCCCCTGCCGCCCAAGACCCTGCTTTCCCTTACCGCCAAGCAGCTTCCCTCCTTCGGGCAGAGCCTGGAGGCCGCCTGCTCCGACCTGACCCATTATCAAAATCTGGGCTTCTCCACCGTGGTGCTGGTGGGCGGCGAGCAGAAAGCCCTCAATTTGCAGGCCCTTCTTCGGGAAAACAAAGTGCGCTCGGCGGTGGATTTCACCCTTCACGAGCTGCCCGCCCCCGGCAAGGTGGTCATCACCGTGGGGGGGCTCTCCGCCGGATTTGAATACCCGGAGGGCAAGGCCGCCGTTCTGACCGAGGGAGGCGCGGCGCCCGTCAAGCGCCGCCGGAGCGCGAAAAAAGACGTTACCAACCGGCAGAAGCTGAGCAGCTATGCCGACCTCTCCCCCGGCGATTTGGTGGTGCACGAGCACCACGGCATCGGGCGTTACGCCGGCATGGTAAAGCTGCCCTCCGACGGGGTGGAGAAGGATTACGTCAAAATCGCCTATGCCGGCAGCGACGTGCTGTACGTCCCCGCTACCCAGCTTGACCTTGTGAGCAAATATATCGGTTCCGGCGAAGACACCGAGCACAAAAAGCTCTCCAAGCTGGGGGGCGCGGACTGGGAAAAGGCCAAAACCCGCGCCAGAAAAGCGGTGCAGGACTTGGCAAAGGGGCTGATTGCCCTGTACGCCGAGCGCCAGCGCCGCCCCGGTTACGCCTTCTCCCCCGACTCCCCGTGGCAAAAGGATTTCGAGGCGCAGTTCGAGTACACCGAAACCGACGACCAGCTCCGCTGCATCGACGAGGTCAAGCGGGATATGGAACAGCCCCGCCCCATGGACCGCCTCCTCTGCGGCGATGTAGGCTATGGTAAAACAGAGGTGGCCTTCCGCGCCATTATGAAATGTATTCTGGACGGCAAGCAGGCCGCCATTCTGGTGCCCACCACCGTACTGGCCCGCCAGCACTACCTGACTGCCCTCAAGCGGTTCCAGAGCTTTCCGGTGACGGTGGAGATGGTCAGCCGTTTCCGCACCCCCGCCCAGATGAAAACCGCCCTTCGGGGGGTGGAGGACGGCAGCGTCGACCTGCTTATCGGCACCCACCGGCTGTTTCAGAAGGATGTGAAGTTCAAGGATTTGGGTCTGCTGGTGGTGGACGAGGAGCAGCGCTTCGGCGTCACCCACAAGGAAAAACTGAAGGAGCTTTCCCGCCAGGTGGACGTGCTCACTCTGTCGGCCACTCCTATCCCCCGCACCCTGAACATGGCGCTGTCCGGTATTCGGGATATGTCCGCCATCGAGGAGCCGCCCATGGACCGCCAGCCGGTGCAGACCTATGTATTGGAACACGATTGGTCTGTTTTAGCCGACGCCATGCGGCGGGAACTGGAGCGTGGCGGGCAGGTCTATTACCTTCACAATCGGTTGGAAACCATCAGCCGCGCCGCTTCGCGCATTAAGGAGATGCTGGGGGAAAACGCCGCAGTGGCGGTGGCCCACGGCAAGATGACCCAAGAGGAGATTGGTGAGGTCATGACCGCCATGACCGACGGCGAGGTGGACGTGCTGGTTTGCACCACCATCATTGAAACGGGCATCGACATCTCCAACGTCAATACCCTTATCATTGAGGACGCCGACAAGCTGGGCCTTGCCCAGCTTCACCAGATACGCGGGCGGGTGGGGCGCTCCTCCCGTCGGGCTTACGCCTACATGACCTATCGGAAGGGCAAGGTGCTCTCCGAGGTGGCCACCAAGCGCCTCAGCGCCATTCGGGAATATGCTGAGTTCGGTTCCGGCTTCAAAATCGCCATGCGCGACCTTGAGATACGGGGCGCGGGCAACCTGCTGGGGCCGGAGCAGTCCGGCT
>JAAWDI010000030.1 GCA_022793685.1 Oscillospiraceae bacterium | reverse complement strand
GTGTCCGAAGTGGACGCCTGCCTCCAGAAGCTGCTTCATAGATACGACTGCCATGATATTGTTTCCTCCTTTAATTGTTTATTACCTCTGGGCGCGTCATCCGAGCCGTTCCACCCTTTCGGGCACCGGAACCCCGTCCGCATCCCATGTGTAATGCTTTGGTATTATATTATATCCTTTCCCCTTTTGCAAGAGGTTTTTTCATGGTCTTCCACTTTTTTCTTACTCCCGCCTGCCCCGGCGGGGTTTCCGTGGCGCAGCCTGACCGTCCACCAGAATAATGTCCTCCCCAAAACGCTTGACGCTCTCCCACGGGAAAACCTTATCCTCCTCCCTGCCCAGCAGCCCAAACAGCCTGAGCCGTCCCGGCACCACCAGCGAACGCACCTGTCCGGTACCCAAGTCCAGCTCCACGTCTCCCACATAGCCGAACCGGCTCCCATCCGTGATGCTGACAATCTCTTTATAGCGCAAATCTGCCATACGGCTGTCCATGTTCCTCACACTCCTTTGTGCTTCTACCTTATGCCCTTTCTGCCTCGTCCTATCACCCTGGAAATATGTAAAGCCGCCCACCGGGCGGCCCTTCTCAAAAGCTCTTCCTGATTTGGTTGATGGCACTCTTCTCCAGCCTGGAGACCTGCGCCTGTGAGATGCCCACCTCGCCGGACACCTCCATCTGGGTCTTGCCTTCAAAAAAGCGGAGGTTCAAAATATGTCGCTCCCGCTCTGGGAGCCGGCTGATGGCCTCCTTCAGCGCAATATGCTCCAGCCAGTTTTCATCGGTGTTTTTGCTGTCCTTCACCTGGTCCATAACGCAGATGGTGTCGCCTCCATCGGAGTACACAGGCTCATAAAGAGATACGGGGTCCAGAATGGCGTCCAGCGCAAACACCACGTCCTCCCGCTTGATGTCCAGCTCTTTGGCTATCTCGTCCACGGTCGGTTCCTTCTGATTTTTGGCCATCAGTTTTTCTTTGGCCTGCAAGACCTTATAAGCGGTGTCCCGCATAGAGCGCGACACCCGAATCGCGCTGTTGTCCCGCAAATAACGCCGTATTTCTCCCACAATCATAGGCACGCCATAGGTCGAAAAGCGCACGTTCAGGTCAATGTTGAAATTATCGATGGCCTTAATCAGCCCGATGCACCCCACCTGAAACAGGTCGTCCACATTTTCGCCCCGGCCTACAAATTTCTGGATAACGGAAAGCACCAGCCGGAGGTTACCCGCAATCAGCTCTTCCCTCGCCTGCTTGTCCCCTTCTTTCGTACGGCGAAGCAACGCTTCAATCTCGTCATTCTTCAGCACCTTGAGCTTCGCCGTATTCACACCGCAGATGGATACCTTGCCTTGCATGACCGCCGTCCCCTTTTCCATCGGAATCTTGTAAAAACAGTATCTCCGATGGCTTTTTTTTCATACGGCAACCATATGGGCTAAATTTTTTCCCGTGCGACAAGGTTCGATGGACTTTCCACGCAGCAGGTCGTTCTCCTTTACAGAAAAAGAGTGCCCGCAATGCGGACACTCTTTAATATAATATACTTTAATGTTTTCAGATTAAATCGCCAGGCTGTAACCGCCGTCGATGGTAATGACGGCGCCCGTCACCTGCTCAGACGCAGGCGCAGCCAGATAGACGGCCAACGCGCCGATTTCAGCCGGGTGGCCAAAGCGGCCCACGGGTATCTTTTCGTGGACTGCCTTCTGCTCCTCCGGAGTCATCAGATTTGTGAGGTCGCTCTCCGTATAGCCGGGCGCAATGGCGTTCACCCGAATATTATAGGGCGCCCATTCATAGGCGAGGCATTTAGTCAGGCGGTTCAGACCCGCTTTGGCTACATTGTAAACCGCCATCTTCTGAGGCTTGTTCACCATTTCGCCAGAGTTGGAGCTGATATTGATGACTCGGCCGCCGCCCGCTTCCTTCATGTGCTTGCCTACCAGATAGCACATGCCGAACGCGCCGTTTAGGTCAACATTGATGACTTTGTACCAATCCGACAGTTCTTCATCCATATCCAGCACCTCGCCCACGGCGCAAACGCCGGAGTTGTTTACCAGAATGTCAATCCTGCCGAAATCCTTGATGGCTTGCTCCACAGACGCCTTGCAGTTCTGGAAGTTGCTGATGTCGGTCTGATAGGCACGGTGGGTGCCGCCGATGGCGTGGAGCTCCTTCAAGGTCTCCTCCGCCGCCTGCATACCACGGCACATAATAGCCACATTGGCGCCCTGCTCAGCCAGCGCCAGCGCGATGCCCTTGCCCAGTCCCCGCGCGCCACCGGTCACAATCGCGTTTTTGCCTTCTAACAAGAATGCGTTTTTCATCGATGTAATCATTTTGTTTGCCAGCCCCTTTCTGTCTCCATTTTAGTTTATTTTGCCAACTGCGTCAACCGCTATCGCCTCAATTTCGTTGTTTTTCCACACTCGCAGAGCGGCATCTCACATAGAAGCGACACAGCTCATAGAATGGTCTGCACCGAATATCGGTGCAGACCATTTTCCTTCTCCAAAATTCCACTCTTTGCAACAGCTTCCCTTTGGACACTCCCGGAACCGCACCGATTTCCCCCAGGCTCATAGTATGAAATGGAAGTATTCTACTTCAAAATCGATTTTGGGAGGTATTACTCATGTCCGATAAGGTCATGCCCGGCCCTGTACAGGATAACACCTGCATCCGTGAGGCCGTCTGTATTCACACCAGAAAAATTTATGATTCCTGCAAAGATAAAGACTGCGTGGAAGATCTGCGCCTTTACATGACTCAATGCTCTCAGGCGGTCATTGACCGCGCTATCAGCGTCAAGGCCGGCAAAGCCGAGCTGCTGTATGTCTCCACCGATGTGGAGCCCGTCGGCTTCAACCGCGGCTTCTACACGGTTGACGTACGCTACTTCTACCGCGTCACCGCCGACGCCTTTGTGGGCGCCGCCCGGCCCGTGGAGGTAAGCGGCCTTGCTGTGTTTGACAAGCGCGTTATCCTCTTCGGCAGCGAAGGAACCGCCAAGGTCTTCAGCTCTGACGCTGTGTTCGACGGTCTGGATGAGCGTGGCCTGCGCAGCAGCAACATGCCCACTGCCGTGGTAGAGGCGGTCGACCCCATTGTGCTGAACATGAAGCTGGTGGACCTCTGTGAGTGCCGCAGCTGCTGTGACTGCGAGCTGACCGAAATTCCGCCCTGCATCTGCTCCTGCTTTGACGGCGACCTGTGCTTCTCCGGCGACGCCAAGCGGGTGTTTGTCACCTTGGGTCAGTTCTCCATCATCCGTCTGGAGCGCGACTCTCAGCTGCTGATGCCGGTATACGACTACTGCCTGCCTGAGAAGGAATGCACCTGTGACAGCGACGACGACCCCTGCGAGATTTTCCGTCACGTCAAATTCCCCGTGGATGAGTTCTTCCCGCCCAACAGCATGGGCTGTGACGGCGGCGACTACCGCGAGGTGCGCGGCTGCGGCTGCTGACGCCGCGATACGACAGCAGGGCCTTCGGAATACTCCGAAGGCCCTGCTTTTTATGCCTTAACTTAAACTCTGAAAAGCAAAATGGCTTTACGCCTTTTTCCGTGTCAGAAAAGCTCCTGTGGCCAGTCCCACCAAGGCGATAGGCGCCAACCGGAAAAACAACCATTCAAACGCATGGTACGCCGTTCCAAGAATACCGGTCTCAGGGTCGCTGTAATCCCAGCCAAAATAGGGGCTGTTGAGCGCCGCCAAGGCTACGAAAAGGAGTACTATGACCGCAAATAAGGCGATAAACAACCAATGGACGGCCGTTCGCCTTTCGGTATTTCTCTTTGCCAGCTGTAAGTTGACAAGCTCCAGCTTTTCGCAAATCACTTTTAAGTTATCTGGCTCCGGTGCGGTGACAGTTTCTCCAAGCAAAGTGCTCACAGGTGTTTCAAGCGCCTCTGATATGGAAATCAGCATATCGGAATCGGGAACAGACAACCCCTTTTCCCACTTCGATATTGTTTGCCGCACCACATTGAGCTTGACAGCAAGCTCCTCCTGCGAAAGTCCTTTTGATTTTCTGATGGTCTTTATGTTTTCGTTTAACATCAGAGCAGGCCTCCTTCCTTTCATCTGCCAGTACAATTCTATGGGAGGCTGGCCGTTGCTGCAAGCAACGCATCTTAACATTCAAGTTTTACCGCTGTGGTGGACTGACAGAGACCCTCAACCTGCAGAGTTAACAAAGGTAAAACATACCACCCCAAACAGGAAGCCGTTATACCCCACCTTTCTCTTTTAACTCACGCAAAAGCCGCTCCACCTCGTCTGAATTGTAAAAGGTATTCAACGCTTCCAGCAGGCCATTGGCAGAAAGGTGCTCCGGCAGGTTCAGCTTTTGCTGAAGCGCCCGCCGCTGGGACGCGCTTTCTGCGCTGCCGGACAAGCCCCAGCGAACAAAGTCCGCCTTGGTAATCGGCGTCCCATTTTCCGCCGTCTCCCCTGCCTCATTCAAAAACGTAGCCCCCGCTTTCCGAAGCGCCTCCTCCAGTACCTTGGGGGACATTCCTTCCACCCCTAACTTTCCTTCTTTGCCCGAAGTGCGCTTTCGCTTTTCCTTGCCGGATACATCTGGGATATAGGCGTGTTTCACCTGCTCCGGCGGAATGGAGCCCTTCAGGTAATTCCGGATGACAAAACCTGCGCCGTCGGCGTCGGTGAGAACAATAAGCCCCCGCTCTTTGGCCAGCGCACGCAGGTACTGAAGCTGTTTTTCGTCCTTGAAGATACCAAACCCTGCGGTTTCTACCACAACGGCATCTACCACCTGCCTGAGGGTATTCTTGTCATAGCGGCCTTCCACCACAATGGCTTCTTTGATTTTAAGCACAGCTTACGCCCCCTTCGCTGGGGCGCCCGCCAGCTCCAGAAGCAGGTCGGTCAACAGTTCCTTTCCGTCGCCGCCGGTGGACTTCATGGCAAGGTCGGTCTGGCCGCAGCGCACCGCCGCCCTGCGGCACCACCGCAGGGAAAACCGCCGCGCCGAAGTAAGCAGGCGCTCCGCCGGATAAGAACTGCGCAACCCCCAAAGCTCCATCAGGTACTGCGCGCCCTTGTGCTCCTCCAAGGCCAGTCTTGCCGAATAAAGCTGCCGAAGCTGCTTGCCCAGAGAGAACATGATTTTGATGGGCGGCTCCTGCATCCGAAGCAGGTCACCCAGCACCCCAGCCGCTTTATCAAAGTCCCCTGCACCAATGGCGTCCGTCATGCGGAACACCACTGCATCAAGCTGCGGGGTCGCCACAGCGTCAATATCCTCTCTGGTGACCCGACTTCCCTTGGCATAGGCGCCGACCTTTTCAATCTCCCCGATGAGTCCGGTCATCAGGTCGCCGCACAGAAAAATCAGATAGCGGCACAGCTCCGAGTCGATGTCCTTCCCCAAGGAACGGAAGCGCCGCTTCATCCAGTCGGTCAGGTCGCCCTGCTCCTGTCGGGCAAATTGCACCACGCTCCCCTTTTCTTTGAACAATGCCGCCAGCTTGGTGCGGGCGTCCGCCTTGTAGGAAATGAGGTCATAAAGGAATACCACGCAGCAATACTCCGGCAGGTCGGACAGGATTTTCCAATACGCCTCTCGGTCGCTCTCCCCCGCCTTCCACAGGTCGTAATCATAGACGAGCACCAGCGTGCGCCCGCTCATCATCGGCAGGCAATCCACCGCCTCTTCCAGCATACGGGGCGTGAAATCCTTACCGGAGAGAGTATGCAGATTGAACTCCTCCATGCCGCCGCCCACCAGCAGTTCCCGCAAACGGCCCAGGTAATAGTCCCTGAGATAGACCTCCTCCCCGTGGAACAGGTAGAGGCTGCCCACCGTACCGGCTGACAGGTCTTTTTTCAGTTGCTGCAATGCCGCCGTATCCGGTTTGCTCTTGGGCGCCATAGGCATTACCTCCTTATGTATGGTCGATTATGCCGCATCATCGGCTGAAATGGTTACAGTACCGCTGCGGTCTGTACGGTACACCTCCGCCCCAACGTCATCTAACCGCTTCAACACATCGTCGGTAGGGTGGCCGTAGCTGTTGCGTCCAACCGAGATGACGGCCACTTCCGGTTGGGTGGCCTTCAGCAGTTCCCTTGACGTGGCATAGCGGGAACCGTGGTGGCCCACCACCAGAAGCTCAATGTCCGGTAGCTCTGTGTGGCGAAGGAGCAGCTTTTCCACTGAGGTGTTCATGTCTCCGGTGATGAGGGCATCAAAATCTCCTGCGGTGGCAAGAATGGAAAGACCCAGCTCGTTTGTTGTCCCTTCGCCCAGAGGAGGATACACGGTAATGGAAATATCCTCCTTCACTTGTAACACTGTGTTGCTCTGGACAAAGCGCACCTGCACACCCGCCGCTTCCGCCTCGGATAATATCTCCTCTCGCAGCTCATCCTCCTCTTCAACGTCCGGCACCAGAAGCACGTCCACCTCTACCCGACGTAAGAGCTGTGGGATTCCACAGGCGTGGTCGTCATGGTAATGCGTCAGAATGAGAAAATCCAGCCGCCGGTGGCCGATGCTTTCCAGAAAATCAGCAGCAATATCTCCAGGGTCGCTCTTGCTGCTGCTGCCGCAATCTACCATTGCATAGCAGTCCCCTGCCCGAATCAGCACACTCTGTCCCTGGCCCACATTCAGCACCGAAACGGCCATATCTCCGTTGGAGTAGGTAAAAGCGTTAAACCAAATAACGCCTGCCAAAGCGCCTATACAGAGCACAGCGGAAAGTACAGGCCGCCGCTTTCCCTTCCCCTTCCACAAAAGATTGAGCGCCAACAGCGCATAGGCGAAAATCAGCCATGCCGCCAAATAGAACGACAGCACCGGAATAGATACAAACGGCACCTTTGCCAGCCCCGGAGCTATAAGCGCAAGGAAGCGGCTTCCAAGAAGCGCCGGCAGTGCAACCACGCTTCCCACCGCCGGAAGAAGAAGGGCGACCGCGCCGCCAATCAGGCCGAATGCAAAAATGGGCTCTACCGCCCACAAAGCTACTACATTTGTCAGGGGCGACAGAAGAGACATCGAGCGGAAATGAAGCGCCGTAAGGGGGAGCGTAAACAGCATAGCGCCCAGCGACACGGATATGCCGCCAATCAGGAGCCGCAACATGCGGCGGATCACATTTTGGAAAGAGCGTTCTCCATCCGGCTCTGCGTGCAGCTTGTTGCACAGCCAGTCCCTCATGCGGCCTGAGACGAGCAAAATGCCCGTCACTGCGCCAAAGGACAGGTGCAGACTGATGCTGGCAACCGCATACGGGTTTTGAAGCAAAAGCAGAAGCAGCGCCGCCGAAAGCGCCGTTGGCGCATCGTACTCTCGCCCGAGCAAAGGCGCCAGCAGGAGAAGAATCTGCATCACCGCCGCCCTGACCACTGACGGCGTGGCGCCTGCCATCAGCGTAAAGAGCACGACTACGAAGATGGACACCACGGCGGCGCGCCGCCCGCGCCGGAGAAGCAGATTCAAAAGGCCCACCAGAAAAGAGAGATGCATCCCCGAAACCGCCACCGTATGGGCAAGGCCGCACCGCTGGAGGTCACTGTAAAAGGCATCGTCCAAATCAGAGCGGTCTCCTGTCACCACAGCCTGTGTAAGCGCTGCGCTCTCCTCCGGCAAAGCGGAAGCAATGCCCCGTTTCAATGCCTCTGCAAGATATTGGGGCAGATATTTAATAGAGATTGTCTCTGGTTTGGTCACGGTTACCTCACCATGGAGGCTTGCCCGCAGGTGGATACCCTTGGCATAGTAATAGTCGCTTTCCTCACCTCTGATAATCCCCGCATCAGCCAAGTCCGCATTGACTTCCACCCGGTCGCCCGGCTCCAAAGCGGCGTATGCGTCGCTCATATAGGTCAGCACTCGGAAATTGCGGCCGCCATCCTTTATCAGCTTTCCTTCTACCCGCACGCCGTAATCGCTTTTCTGTGGGAAGTTTGACACTTCAATCACTACAGGAACGTCCTCGCCCACCAACGCCCGTGCCGGCTCGGAAATCATTCCGTCATAGGCCGCGCACCAGAAAAAAGCGGCGGCCAATCCCGCCGCGATAATACACAGCCTTGGGCCAAAGCGCTTTTTTCGAAAGAGAAGCGAAACCGCCAGCAGGGCAGCGGCTATGAAACCAAGCGGCAAGTCCAATCCGTCCTTCAGAAGATAAACCCGCACAAGAACGGCCAATGCAAACGGAATCGCAAAGTTCGCCAGTTTTCGCACGGGTTCCACCTCCTGTCTCTGTTAGTTTACCACGCCGAAGCGAAGATGCCAAGCCTCAAAACAAAAGGGAGAGGCTTCGCCGCCTCTCCCTTTCTTCAGTTGCCGCATTCAATGGAAATCTCATTGAACACCTTCAGTAAATCGTCGATTTGATAATGCTCTTTGCCGTCAGGGCCGGAATCAATCACGCAATGGCCCTTATCCATCATCAGAAGGCGGGTACCATACTCCACGGCAAAGCGCAGATTATGGGTCACCATGATGGCGGTCAGACCCTTTGCTTTGACGATTTCATCGGTCAACGCCATGACATTTTCCGACGATTTGGGGTCAAGGGCCGCCGTGTGCTCGTCCAGCACCAGTAAATCAATGGGGGTCAGGGTGGCAATCAGCAGTGCCAGCGCCTGGCGCTGCCCGCCTGAAAGAACGCCCACCTGCAAGTCCAGCTTCTCTTCCAGGCCTAAATGCAAAAGCTCAAGCTGAGACTTATAAAAGTCGATGCGTTTGCGGTTTACGCCGCGGGACAGGCCGTACGGCTTTCCCTTGTTGTCCGCCAGCGACATATTCTCTAAAATGGTGAGGGACGGGCAGGTACCCTTGGCTGGGTCCTGAAACACCCGCCCGATGGCGGCGTTGCGCCTGTATTCCGGCATATGGGTGATGTCCTTCTCTCCCAGCCAGATGCGGCCGCCGTCCACCGGAAGGCTCCCGCATATCAGATTCAGGGTGGTGGTTTTGCCAGAGCCGTTGGAGCCGACCACGGAGATAAACTCGCCCTCGTAAATGGTCAAATTAAAATCCTGAAACAGCGTGACCTCGTTTACCGAGTCCTTATTGAATATTTTCTCGATATGCTCAAGGCGCACCAGCGCCTTACGGCTTGCGTCACTTTGCGGCTGCGGCATGACCGGAAGCGCCTCCCTTCTTCTTCCGCTTGATGCGGTCGGACAGCAGAACCAAGAACAGCAGCACCGCCATCAGCAGCTTGAGGTAATGGTTGGGCAGCCCCAACTGAAGGGCCACCTGAAGGCACGCTTTGTAGACGATAGCGCCCAACACCGCCATGGTGGTCGCCTTCATGAACTTGACCCGCTTAAAGATGCTGGTACCCATAATAACGGCGGCCAGCGCCATAACCACCATGCCCTTACCGGAGTTGATGTCCGCGTTCTCGTTGAGCTGAGCCAGCATACAGCCCGCCAGAGCGGTGCAGCCGTTTCCAAGCGCAAGGCCAAGAATTTTCAGCTTGCCTTGGTCTTTTGCAAGTGAGGTGACGAACTGGTGGTTATCGCCCGCCGAGCGCAGCAGCAGTCCCTTTTTCGTCTTGAGGAACCAGTCCAGCAGGAGCTTCACCACGATGGCGAACACCAGCACCACCAAAAGCTGGCGGTGGGCGTAAAGTCCCTCCGGCAGAAGCGTCACCGGAGCTGAGTTAAAGATGGTGGGGCGGTTGAAGAATTGCAAAATGGCCGATTTCCCGGTGATGATGAGGTTGACCGACCACATGGCCGTCATGACCAGAATACCGGAAAGCAGGTCAGTAATGCCGGCCTTCACATGGATGAGTCCAGTCACGCAGCCCGCGCCTGCGCCCGCAAGGAAGGCGATGACGCATACCAGCCACGGCCAAACCGCCGCCATGGGGCCGGTAAAGTGTCCCGCGCCAAAGCTGAGCAGGGCTGCGGCGATACAGGCGCCCAACGGGAAGGTGCCGTCCACCGAAAGGTCAGGAAAATCCAGTATTTTATAGGTGATGTACACACCCATGGCCATCAGGCCATAGATGAAGCCCTCTCGAAGCACCGTTTCAATGAGGGATAGAACGATTGACATGGTATCTGCTCCTTTTCCGCAGGAATGGGGGCTGGCTTGCCGCAAGGACTCTCCCCTGCGGCAAGCCAGTGTTCAACTCACATATTACTCAGCGTCCAGATTTGCGGCAGAGCTATACGCCTCAGGCAGCGTGATGCCAAACTTGGCACAGTTGCTTTCGGAGTAGACCGGTGTGGTGTCGGACACCACGGCCACCGGCATGGTGTTAACGTCGGCGCCGTTCAGAATATCGGCGGCCATCTTGCCGGTGGTGCGCCCCAGCGCCACATAGTCCAGATTTTCAGCGGCCACACAGCCGTTGCGTACCTGCTCCTCCTCGCTGCCGAACACCGGAATGTTCGCCCCGTTGGTGGCATTCAGCAGAACAGAAAGCTGGTTGACCACGTTGTTGTCGGTGAAGTTGTTGACGCAGTCGACCCCTTTGCCCACCAGCGCCGCCGCACCGGAGGCAACCTCCGAAGAGTCGGTAATGCCCACAGACTCGATTTTGAAGCCATATTCAGGAGCCAATTCCTCAAACGTCCGCAGGTGGGTCAGGGAATTCGGCTCGCTGGTGGTGTACAGGATGCCGATGGTGTCGGCTTCTGGCATCATGGCGCGAATCAGGGCCATCTGCCCCTCCAAATTCAGGCTGTCGGAGCTTCCGGTGGCCCCAGAGTTGGGGGCCTCCATGCTCTGCACCAGTCCGGCGGATACTGGGTCAGACACGGCGGTGAACACCACGGGCACACCCGCATCTTTGGCGGCGGCATAAGCGCTCATGGCGGCGGGGGTCGCGACGGCAATAATCAGGTCGTACTCCTGAGAGACGAAGTTTGCGGCCACCATGTTGTTGGTTTCAGCGTCGCTGTTGCCGTTCTGGTAGTCAATGATAATATTCTCGCCGTCCTTGAACCCGGCCTCCTCCAGTCCCTGAACAATGCCCTGGTAGCAGTTGTCCAGCGAGGGGTGGGGCGCATATTGCAGGATGCCTACCTTCAGCGGCTGCGTTCCCGTACCGGTGGGTTCGCCGGTCTCTTTGTCTCCTCCGCTCGTGCAGGCGGTCATGGAGAGTGCCAGCGCACAGGCGCAGGCGGCGGCAAGGAATTTTTTCAACGTGTGCTTTTTCATGGTGATTTCCTCCATATGTTTGGATTTGGGCGGCAGATGAACTGAAGCCGGCGCCAACGGCTGCGGGAAAACAAAAACGCTTTCGCCCCATCATGGGACAAAAGCGTTTGCTTCTGCGATACCACCCAAATTGACGTCATAAGACGCCCACTCGCTTCACGCACCATCATGCGCGCCCGGTGGATAACGGGTGGGAACCCGTCGGCACCTACTTGGACTTTAGATAGTCCGTTCAAGCCGCCCTCTGAAGGCCATTCATCAGCCGCCTTGTACTCCGCTTCCACCGTCCGGAGCTCTCTAAAACGCCGCTTGGCTGACTACTTTACTTCGTCATCGGTTTGTTGCATTCGGTTGTTGTATCGCATTATACGCATGAGGGCGTTCCTTGTCAACCCCCTTTTTCAAAATTTGTCGTCTCACCGGCCGGAACCGCTTGCGCCTCCTCGCTTTTTTTATGCCGTAAAAAAGAGAATTTTGTCTCTGCACACAGGATAGAGAGGAAAATCAGCACAAACCCCGCAACCATGGTCACGGTGGGACGCTCCTGATAAAAAATCATGGAAAACGCCACTCCGAACGGGGCTTCCAGCGACAGCAGCACCGCCGCAGAAGACGGGTCGGTATATTTCTGCCCCACATTTTGGAACAGCAGCGCCAGCGTGGTAGCGGCAATAGCCAGATAGAGCAATACGGCCCACCCCTGTGCAGGCAGGCCGCCCACAGGTAGGCCGTGGGTAACGAGGGTCGCGGCCCACGACCAGAGCGCCGTAGTGGCAAATTGCAGCACGGTCAGGATAAAAATATCCTTCCCTTTGGAGAAATAAGCCACCGCCACAATATGGAGGGCATACATCAGCCCGCCCAGCAGTGTGAGCGCGTCTCCCCTGCCAAGGGAAAAGCCGCCGTCCCACGACACCAAACCGATGCCTCCCAGACACAGCACCGCCGCCAGCACATGGAATCGGTTGGGTCGGATGCGTGCAATAATCCAGTAGAGAAACGGCACCATTACGCAGTAAACGGCGGTAAAAAAGGCGTTTTTTCCGGGAGTGGTCTCCATCAGCCCGTAGTTCTGTATGGTATAGGCCAAAAACATAAGGGTACCCATCACACCGCCAGCCGCAAAATACCCCTTTTTCCAGATGCCCTTCCACCGTTTGAAAAACACCAGGGCCAAGATGGCGGTGGCCAGCGTAAACCGAAACGCCAGCATAAAGAAGACGGACACATCTTCCAGCGTGTCCTTGAGGATAAAAAATGTAGAACCCCAAATCAGGGTAGCCACAACAATCAAAAGCTGGGATAATTTTTTCAGCGTGCGTTCATTCATTGGTTGTCTCTCCTGATAATCTGTGATACACTGCTCCCTGTTGGGAGGGAAACTATGAAGCCAAATAAATGTGAAGCATCCATCCTGCCCCGCAGCTTTTACGACCGCGACACCTTGACCGTGGCGCGGGAGCTGCTGGGCAAGCACCTCGTTCACATAGTGGACGGCACGGCGTTGGTGGGACGCATAACGGAGACAGAAGCCTATATTGGCCGCATGGACAAGGCCTGTCACGCTTACGGCTATAAACGCACCGCCCGCACAGAAACCCTGTTCGCAAAGCCGGGTACGGCCTATGTCTATCTCATTTACGGGATGTACTGCTGCCTGAACTTCGTCACTGAGGCGGAGGGAGAGCCGTGCGCGGTGCTCATCCGCGGCGTGGAACCAGTCGAGGGAAGCAATACAATTTCGCAGCTTCGCTTTGGCTGCGATGTGTCAAATCAGAGTGCTTATCAGAGAAAAAACTTTCTCAACGGCCCCGGAAAACTCTGTAAGGGCTTTTCCATTGACAGGCATTGCAACAACCTTGATTTGACTGTCCCTCCCCTGTTCGTTTCTGATGGAGACAAACCTTCCAAACTCCATACCGGCAAACGTATCGGTATTGACTATGCGGAGGAAGCGGTCGACTTCCCATGGAGGTTCTGGACATGATATTTTTCGATTTGGACGGAACCCTCGTTGACTCCAACGGCGCTTGGGTAGAGGTAGACCGGGAATTCCTCACCAAGCGCGGGCTTATCCACACAGCGGAATACCAAGAGGTGGTGGTTCATTCCATCTTTCCCATCGCCGCCCAGTACACAAAGGATACCTTCGGCCTGAGTGAAAGCATTGAGGACATCATGGCCGAGTGGATGGACATAGCCCGAAGCTATTACGCCCATAAAGTCGCGCTCAAACCGGGCGCAAAGGAGTTCCTGCAACAATTAGCTGACGCGGGCGAGCGGATGGCGCTGGTGACCTCCTCCATGCCGGAGCTGTGCGCGCTGGTGCTGGAGCGCCACGGGATTGCCCACTACTTTGAACAGCGCACCTTCAGCACAGAAGTGGGCAAGCTCAAGCGGGAACCGGACGTCTGGCTGCTGGCTGCGGAAAAGGCAGGCGTTGCACCGGAAACTGTGACCGTTTTTGAGGATTCTCCCGCCTCCCTGTTGGGCGTGCGTGCGGCGGGCATGAAGGGAATTGCCGTTTATGACGACTATTTTCATAACCGTGTGGATGAGTTGAAAGCGCTTACCGATGGGCGCTTTATTCATGACTACACAGAACTGCTGAACCGCTGAGGAAGCGGCCCGCGCATATGGCGCGGGCCGCTTTTTGCAGGCAATATCCTGTTTCCCGTCACCCGTTTTCCCGGGACATATGCTGTGCGGCGGACTTGAGCATAAGCCGCTTGGTACCCACATCGTCAAAGGCGATTTCGATGAGCGCGTCGCCTCCCATAGGCTGGACAGACAGCACCATGCCCCGCCCAAAGGCCTTGTGGCGCACCATCTCCCCCTTCTGGAACTGGGGCAGCGGCCCCGCCTGCTTCTTAGCAGGAGGCGTGTAGCCGGTACCGGTGCCCGCCGTGCGTTCCCGCCGCTGGGGCGTGCCATAACCTGGCGCGTTCCCGCCGGTACGGGCGGCAGACATCCCCCGCGGGGAGAAGCCACGCCCTGTCCCCACAAAGCCGCCCTGCCAATCGTCGGCGGAGCTGTCGCTCTCTGACAGATAACTGCGGCCGCTCTTTTCCAAATATTCCGGCGGTATCTCGCCGGTGAAACGGGACGGGCGGTTGCTGGACGTGCGGCCAAACAGCATACGCTGGCCAGCGCAGGTCAGGTGAAGCTCCTCTTTTGCCCTTGTCATGGCCACATAGCAGAGGCGGCGTTCCTCCTCCATCTCCTCCGGCTCACCGATGGAGCGCAGGCCAGGAAAAATGCCCTCCTCCATGCCCACTACAAACACCACCGGAAACTCCAAGCCCTTGGCGGAGTGCATGGTCATCATCACCACGCAGTCCTCTCCTGCGTCGTGGTTGTCCAGGTCGGTGTAAAGGGCAATTTCATCCAGGAAGCCCGCCAGCGACGGCTCGTCCGCGTTTTCCAGATAGCCTTGAATGGAGGATTGCAGCTCTTGCACGTTCTCAATGCGGGTGCGGTTCTCCACGCTGTTCTTCGCTTCCAGCGCGGTGATATAGCCTGTGGCCGCCACCAGCTCTTCATAGAAATCCGGTAGGGACATTTCGGCAGACTGTCGTTTCAGCGTCCCCATCATATCTGTAAAGTTTTTTAGCTTTGCAGCAGATTTTTGGAGCTGAGCATACTCTTCCGCACGGGAAACCACCGCATAAAGGGATACTCCCTGCTCTGCGGCAAGCTGCTGTGCGGTCTCTACCGTCCTGTCACCGATGCCGCGGGCGGGCACGTTGATGATGCGGCGCAGCCGCAAATCGTCGTCTGGGTTGTTGAGCACGCACAGGTAGGCCAGCATATCCTTGACCTCGGCGCGGTCAAAGAACCGGGTTCCACCGATAATGCGGTACGGGATACCGTTGCGCTTCATGGCGTATTCCAACTGGTTGGACTGGGCGTTCATGCGGTAGAGCACCGCATGGTCGTTCCAGTGCCGCCCCCCTGCCACATTGGTCAGCACCTGCCCCGCCACATATTGGGCCTCGTCATTTTCGTTCATGGCGGTGTACAGCTGCACCTTACGGCCCTCGTCGTGCTTCGTCCACAGCTCCTTGCCCTTGCGGCCCTGATTGTGGCGGATGACCGCGTTGCTGGCCTCCAAAATATTCTTGGTGGAGCGGTAGTTCTGCTCCAGCCGAATGACCCGCGCCCCTTTGTACTGCTGCTCAAAGGACAGGATATTCTCGATAGTAGCCCCACGAAAGCGGTAGATGGATTGGTCGTCGTCGCCCACCACGCAGATGTTTTCCCACTTTCCCGCTAGCAAAGACGCCAGCAGATATTGGAGGTTGTTGGTGTCCTGATACTCGTCGATGAGCACATAGCGGAACTTATTTTGATAATAAGCGCGCACATCCTCAAAGCCTTGAAGAAGGCGCACCGTATGTAGAATGATGTCGTCGAAATCCAGCGCGCCGGAGTCCCACAACCGTTTCTGATATTCAGCGTACACCGCAGCAATCTTCTGCTGGCGGAAATCGCCGCTCTTGCGGCATTCCTCCGCATATTCCCCCGCCAGCTTCATACCGTCCTTGGCGCGGGAGATATATCCCAACACCGATTTTGGGGGAAAGGCCTTTTCATCCATATTGAGGTCTTTCAGAATGTCCTTGACCACCCGCTCGGAGTCGGCGCTGTCATAAATGGTGAACACACTGGGAAAGCCAAGCTTGTCAATGTCCCTGCGCAGGATGCGCACACAGGCGGAATGGAAGGTAGACGCCCAAATATCGCCTGCCGCGCTCCCCAGCATCCGTTCCAGCCGCTCCTTCAGCTCCCCCGCCGCCTTGTTGGTAAAGGTGATGGCGATGATGCTCCACGGCGCGGCCGGATTTAGGCGGCACAGCTCCTCTGCACGCTGCTTATCCTCCTCACGGGGCGAGCGGGCATAGTCCTCCAGAAACTTCAAATCGTCTTCCGTCACCCATTCAGGCGCTTCGTCGCTGTCGGCGGCGCGGCCGTAACGCATCAAATTGGCAATGCGGTTGATAAGCACGGTGGTTTTTCCGCTGCCCGCGCCCGCCAGCAGCAGAAGCGGGCCTTCCGTGGCCAGCACAGCCTTCCGCTGCTCTGGGTTCAGGCGGCTGAACTCGGACGCTATTACCGCCCTGCGCGCCTTGCAAAACCGCAGTTCTTCCCCTCGTTCCAGCATGGTTTCACCCATTTCTACTCTTTTCTTTCTGCAATGTATGCTATTCTACCGCAAAAGCAGGTGCGGGTCAAGAAAAAGACAGGGTTCAACTTGTATCGGCGGCGCAATCATGCTATGATAAATATAACACCTCAGACAGAGAAAGGAACCGACCTATGCCACTGCCCACAAAGCTCCTGCGTGCGCAGGTGTCCGCACTGAAGCCTTTTATGGAGAATTGCTCTATCGAGACCATCCGCAAGACCCACACCATGACCGGCCATGTGATGGCGGCCCCCCGCCGGGCAATGGCCCGTTATGCGCCTCAAACCTTCCCCGATTTTGACGCCGCATGGGTCACCCCAAAGGAGCGGGATCTGAACGGCGTCATCCTATACCTCCACGGAGGCGGTTATGTAGCGGGCAATCTGGAATATGCCAAGGGTTATGGCACCACCCTTGCCTTCCGCAATCAGATTCGGGTGTTTTGCGTGGCTTACCGCCTCGCACCGGAATATCCTTATCCCGCCGCGCTGGAGGACGCCCTCACCGCCTACCGCTACCTGCTCGGTCTGGGTTATCCGCCGGAGCACATTATCCTTTGCGGTGAATCCGCTGGTGGCGGACTGTGCTATGCGCTCGTTCACAAGCTGCGCGCGCTCCATCTGCCGCTGCCCGGAGGCGTTATCGGCATCTCCCCATGGACCGACCTGACTTGTTCCGGTAAATTTTACGAGGTTAATAAGGACGTCGACCCCTCCATGACCAAGGAACGCCTCCAACATTATGCCGCACTCTATACCGTTGAAGGCGGCGACCTGCGCGCCCCGTTTCTCTCTCCCCTGTTCGGCGATGTGAGCGGCTTCCCGCCCTCCCTCATTTTCGCGGGCGGGGATGAGGTCATGCTGGCGGACGCTGTCAGGATGAATGAAAAGCTGGTGCAGGCGGGATGCGCGTCTCAGTTGATTATTGCGCCCGGACTGTGGCATGTCTATCCGCTGTACGCCTTGCAGGAAAGCAGGGAAGCCACGGCGGACATCATACGTTTCATAAGGGGGATACTCCGTGGAGACACTGTCTGACAGCGCCCGCGAGTCCAGCGAAGAGCTTCGCTGGATGCGGCTGGACAACATGGCGAAAATCTACCCTGCGGCCAAGCGCAAGGACTGGAGCAACGTCTTTCGCCTGTCCGCATGGCTCACGGAAACGGTGGACGGCGCAACCCTTCAAACGGCGCTTAACGCCATTCTCCCCCGTTTCCCCTCCATCGCAGTGCGGCTGCGGCGAGGTATGTTTTGGTACTATTTAGAAGAGCTTCCCGAACCGCCTGAGGTCAAGGCCGACGGCAGCGACCCGTTGACTCACATAGAGTTTTCTGACATTCGCAAATGTGCTTTTCGCGTGGTGTACTGCCGCAACCGGATTTCTGTGGAGTTTTTCCACGCTCTCACCGACGGCAACGGCGGCATCATCTTTCTGAAAACGCTGTTGGCGGAATACATCGAACAAAAATACGGCGTACCGGTTCCCTGTGAGCACGGTGTCCTGGACCGCCGTGAAGCCCCCAAGCCTGAGGAATTAGAGGACAGCTTTCCCAAGTACACCAACGACGTGAGCCGCAGCCGCTGGGAGGAAGACGCTTTCCACATGAGCGGCACAACCGAGCTTGATAACTTCCATCATCTGATTGTTGGGACGCTGGATGTAAAAGAGGCCTTGGCGCTGGCCCGTTCTTACGGCGTTACGCTGACCGTTCTGCTTGCCTCGGTGATGATTTCTTCTATCGTGTCCATCCAGAACGAGCAGATACCCCGCCGGAGCCGTCAAAAGCCGGTCAAGGTTCTGATTCCCGTCAACCTGCGCAAGCTGTTCGGCAGCAGCTCCCTGCGCAACTTTGTGCTGAATATCTCTCCCGGCATCGACCCACGGCTGGGCGATTATTCCTTCGAGGAAATTTTGCAGATTGTCCACCACCAGATGGCCATGGAAATCACCAGCAAACAAATGAGTTCCCGCATCGAGGCCAACGTCCGCTTTGAGCAACCGCTTATTGTGAAGTTGATGCCCCTGTTTATCAAAAACACGGCCATGAAAATGGTTTACGACCAGATTGCGGAACGCAAGACCTGCATCACCCTCTCTAATCTGGGGGAGGTCAAGGTTCCCGACGTTATGCGGCAGTATGTGGAGAAATTCCACTTCATTCTGTCGGTGCAGGCCACCACGCCCAACAACTGCGGCGTAGCATCCTATAACGGAAAGCTTTATATCAGTTTTATCCGCAAAATCAGGGAATCCACGCTGGAACGCAACTTTTTCACCACACTGCACAAGCTTGGCTTGCACGTTTGCGTGGAGAGCAATCAAAGGAGCAGGAACGGCCCATGGTATACTGTGTAAATTGCGGCGTCGAGCTGGCGCCAAGCGAATGCAAATGCCCGCTGTGCGGCACATCTATCGTCCAAGCCGACCTGCCGCCGGAAGCGCTGCCCTTCTACCCCCAGGAAGAGCCGCGCCTTCCTGCCTACCGTGTGGAGCGGCACAGTCTGCTTGTACTGCTGACAGTTGTTTTTGCCCTGCCTATTGCGCTTTGTTTCCTCTGCGATTTCAAGCTGCACGGGCAGCTCGAATGGGCAGGCTTTGTCGCCGCCTGTCTTGTACTGGTTTACATCACCGTTATCATTCCCATTACGCTGCGGCCCAGTATCCTGTTGCAGCTTGCCATTGACTGGGCGGGCGTAGAGCTTCTGCTTTTTTACATTGCGCGGAGCTTGAAGGCTGACTGGTTTGAACCGTTCGCCTTCCCCGTCGCGCTGTTTCCATGCGCAGCGGCGGCTATCCTTATCCTTCTCCGAAAAAAGGCCCGATGGAGCGGGCTTGACATCGGAGGGCTGGCCTGTCTGGCGGCAGGCATCTACTGCGCTTTCCTTGAGGCACGCATCAACGCCGTGTTTTTACTCCGCAATTTCTTTGCATGGGCGCAGTATCCCTTCTTCACCCTGCTGGCAGTGGCGTTTCTGCTTTTTGTCGCAGGGCGTAACCGCCGAATTAAGGAAAAGCTGGCCCGCCGCTTTTTTATTTGAGTCATTTTCTTTGTGGTCAATCTCTGTACTGCAAAATCACTTTACAGAGAAAATTTGTGTTTAAGCTGCTCCCACAGTTCAACACACTTGAATTTAACCACATATCCTTCGCTTTCCCCGGTGATGAGCGATACCTCATCTTCTGAGAAGCCTCCGGCAAGGGCGGTTTCCGCTGTATCCTCTGTGACTGCACCAAGGCACAGGGGCGGAAAAACAACGCACCACCAATTCTGTCCCTTTCCCTCTCCAATGACAATGCGCAGGGCGCGGTAAGTGCCCGCCGGCAGGGCAAAGTCTGTGTAAGTCTTTGTTGGAAACCATGTATCCTCCAGCGATGCGGTCACGGAGTAGTTATATCCCTCTTCCCGCACGACTGCTTCCCCCGCCGCCGCCAACTCGTCCAGATGAGCGGCAAGGCACGCTTCTGCCTCGGCCAAGTTGTCATTTGGGTCATAAAGGCCTTCGGCCAGTTCCAAGATGCGGTCACGCACCTTCAGCTTGAGCGCCTGGTCGGCCTCGCTGTCCGAATTTGCAATGACATGGAGGCGCACCACTTTTTCCCGCAGCGAGGCCTGCGCTCCCTCTAAGTAAAGTCCGGCCAACAACGCAAAGGCCACACCCAGCAGCAGAGCCAATTCCCAATGCTTCATTCGTTTCTTGTTCAAAAAAACCACCGTCCACGTTGCAGATTTGTCTGCATTGTGGACGGTGGTCTTCTTTTTTATACAGGCCGGCTCAAAAAAGTCTCCGCATAGCGGGCTGACAGGTCGTTAAATGCGCTTTGAGCCTCCGCTTTTCCGGCAAATATGCCAAATACAGTGGAGCCTGTCCCGCTCATAGCCGCACCCAGAGCACCGTGGTAAATAAGCGTTTGCTCAACCTCCCGCACTGTGGCAGCGTGCCGGTCAGGCAAAACATCTTCAAATACATTGTAAAGCCGCCGCGCTACGCCGGACAGGTCGCCCTCCTCCAGCGCCGTCAGCACCCCCGCCGTATCGGGGCGGCGCCGGTTTTTGGCACGTCCGCCAATGCGGCCGAACAGCTCTGGTGTGGACACGGAAAAGCCCGGCTTGCAAAGCACCAACCAACACGGCGGTAAATGCGGAAGCGGAGTCAGCTTTTCTCCCCTGCTCTCCGCCAGCGCCGTACCGCCCAACAGGCAAAACGGCACGTCAGAGCCAATCTCAGCCGCCACAGCTTGAAGGCGTTCCTCCGTCAGCGGCTGTGCATAGTGCTCATTGAGAGCACGAAGCACCGCTGCCGCGTCGCTGCTGCCCCCCGCCATTCCGGCGCACATCGGAATATGCTTTTCCAACTCGATGGTCAGCGGCTCTGGGGCCAGCCCCGCCGCCGCCCAAAACCGCAGGGCTGCCTTGGCAGCCAGATTGCGGGCGTCTCCCGGCAAAAACCGAAACGTGCTTTTCACATTGAGCGGGGCGTTTCCTCCCCAGTGAAGGGACAGACAGTCCCGCAGGGTCACAGACTGCATCACCATGCACATATCATGATAACCGTCGCTGCGCTCGCCCAGCACGTCCAACGTCAAATTGAGCTTTGCATGGGCAAAGGCCTCCTGCCGTTCCACCGCCCCACCTCCGTTCATCGAATTCTGCGGGCCTCCAGGTAAAAACGCTTATCCTCCGCACGCCCCACCGAAAAGGTCTTTCTGGGCAACGGCCCGCTTTTTTTGATTGCAGGGAACAAGGTTTTCTTGTCCAGCGCAGGCAGGAAAAACGCCACGGTTCGCAGCCTGTGGGATAGCGCCTCTGCCGTGTCCTCTCCGTGAACATAGTCCACCCGCCCGCCGTTTTCCAATAAGTACGCGTCCAGAAAACCCTGCAAAATGGCGGCTGGAATTTTTCTCTCTCCGTCAGGAACAATGACCGTCCCCCGCTCCCCGCCGTGGCAGAAGGCAAGCGGAATACCTGCCCCCTCGCCAATGTAAGCGTCCGGACAGGACGCCGCAAACGCTTTTATGAGCAACTGCGGCTCCACGTCGAAAACCACCCGATGAATCGGTGTGAAAACAAGGGCCGGGTCGTGAAGGTTGCACACCTCCACCAAAGCCCAGCGCGCGGGCAGGCTGTCCCACTGCTCCGGCGGCGTAATGCGTTTCTGCCGCTCGAAGCACTCCCGCGCCGTGGCCAGAGAGTGGTTGCCGTCGCCCACCGCAAAGAGCATGGCGTCCTCCGCCGTACCCTGCAATGCGTGAAGTGCATTGGCCACCCGTTCCTTTTGCTCCCCGTTCAGCAACCACCCCTTCAGGTGGCCGCTGTTTTCCATCAGCTCGAAGTCATAGAGCGGCTCCATCGCCCCAGTTTCCTTGGCCAGCGGCTCCAGCACCGTCTGTTGTGGGTCGTCGCACAGCAGCATCACATGGGGCAGCTCAATGGGTGCGTTTTTCCGCACCGCCACCCGCGGCGGGATACGGGAAAACACCGTGCCCTCGGTGGCCCGAATCGGGCTACGGCTCTCTTCCTCGTAGTCATAGGCTTCTAAATCCACCTTGCCCACCAAGCCCCGCCGCACAGCGCCGCCGCTGAGGGTGCGCTCCACATAAATGAGCGCGTCCGGCAATTCCCGGAACCTGCCTGCGCGGAGGTAACGAGTCATCGTTTCGTTAATTTCGGTGATGTCGTTTTCCACATCGGGGCCGTCCAGACTGCTTTCCGGCAGCACCAGATGCAGCGCCGAGGGTTCACCGCCTACAAAACGCTCCACCCGCTCCCAATACTCAGGCTGGGAGGTATATTGGTCGCAGGCCACCACCGCCCACTTTTGCAAATCGCAGCCTGTGGGCAGGAGAATGTCTGCACTCTGGAACGGCAGACCGTCAAATGGCTTCTTCATTATCCATCTCCTGTTCAGGCCATAGCCTGCTCGATGGCCGCCAGCAGGTTGTCAAACGACTCAAAGGCGGGCAATTCCGGATGGTCTTTCTGTATCTGCTCGGTGCTGCGGAACAGAAAGCCCGCTTTGCTGGCCTCAATCATGCCGAGGTCGTTGTAGCTGTCGCCGCTGGCAATGGTCTCGTATCCAATGGATTGCAGCGCCTTCACCGTGGTCAGCTTGGACTTCTCGCAGCGCATCTTATAGCCGGTGATGGCGCCGTCGGCCGCCACCTCCAGCGTGTTGCAGAAGATGGTGGGCATTCCCAGTTTCTGCATCAGCGGGGCGGCAAACTGCTCGAAGGTATCGCTGAGGATAATGACCTGAGCCTCAGTGCGCAGCTTGTCCAAAAATTCCTTTGCACCGGGCAGCGGGTCGATGCCCGCGATGACCCGCTGAATTTCCTTCAACCCCAGGCCGTGCTCTTTCAAGATGTCCAGCCGGAAGCGCATCAGCTTGTCATAGTCCGGTTCGTCCCGCGTTGTACGGCGCAGCTCTGGGATTCCCGCCGCCTCCGCAAACGCAATCCATATCTCCGGCACCAGCACGCCTTCCATATCCAAACAGACGATATACATGCCATTCCCTCCGTCAGCCGTTCCGGCTCTGTTTTTTGCGCAGATTGGTCAGGAAGTTGTCCATCCGCGTCAGCGCCTCCGCAATGTCCTTCATGGAGGCGGCATAGCAGCAGCGGACAAAGCCCTCTCCTCCGGGACCGAAGGCTGCGCCGGAGATGACCGCCACCTTCTCCTCCATCAAAAAGCGCTCGCAGAACTCGTCGGAGGACAGTCCGGTGGACTGGATGCAGGGGAATACGTAAAAAGCGCCCTTCGGCTCAAAGCAGGAAAGTCCGATGCGCCGCAGGCCCTCCACCAAATAGCGGCGGCGGCCGTCGTACTCATCGCGCATCTTCTCCGTGTCGTTGTCGCCGTTGCGCATGGCCTCAATGGCGGCGTACTGGCTGACGGTGGGAGCCGACATGATACCGAACTGGTGCAGCTTGGTCATGGAGCCGACGATTTCTTTCGGCCCGCAAACGTATCCCATGCGCCAGCCGGTCATGGCGTGGCTCTTGGAAAAGCCGTTCACCACAATGGTGCGCTCGTACATATCGGGGATATTGGCAAGAGACACATGCCGCTGGCCATAGGTCAGTTCCGCATAAATCTCGTCGGAAATCACCATGATGTCGGTGCCGCGGAGCACATCTGCAATGGCCTCCAAATCCTTCCGCTCCATGATGCCGCCCGTCGGGTTGCAGGGGAACGGCATCACCAGTGCCTTGGTCTTAGGCGTAATGGCGCTTTTCAGTTCCTCCGGTGTCAAGCGGAACTCGTTTTCCGCTTTCAGTTCCAGATAGACCGCCTTACCTCCTGCCATCTCCGTTAGAGGGCCGTAGCACACAAAGGACGGCACGGGCACAATGACCTCGTCCCCCGGATTGACAATGCAGCGGATAGCCAAATCGATAGCCTCGCTTCCGCCTACGGTAACCAAAATCTGAGACGCAAAATCATATTGTAGGTCAAAGCGGCGGTTGAGATAAGCCGCAATCTCCCTGCGCAGCTCGCTCATACCGGCGTTTGAGGTGTACTTCGTATAGCCCTTTTCCAGTGAGTAGATGCCAGCGTCCCGGATATGCCACGGCGTGACAAAATCAGGCTCGCCGATGCCGAGGGAGATGGCATCCTTCATTTCTTCCAGAATGTCAAAAAACTTGCGGATACCGGAGGGCTTGACACCTTGGATGCGCTCCGACAGAATATGGTCATAATTCATGTGAACAACAGCTCCCTTTCAGAAGGCTCCTGCGGCTTGAAAATCAGGTGCTTTTCTTTATATTTCTTCAGGATAAAATGGGTCGCCGTGCCGGTCACGTCCTCCAGCGGCGCAAGGCGTTCGCCCACGAAGGATGCAACCTCCTTCAGTGTACGGCCTGAAATGATGACCGTCAGGTCGAAGGAACCGGACATCAAGTAGACGCTCTCCACTTCCTCATACTGGTAAATGCGCTCCGCCACCCGGTCAAAGCCCTCGCCACGCTGCGGAGTGACGTTCACCTCAATCAGTGCGGTAACGGCTTCTCGGTCAGTGCGGTCCCAGTCCACAATTGCCTTATAGCCAAGAATGGTCTTGTCGTCTTCAAACTGACAAATTGCCTGCTTGACCTCCTCCTCGGACATATTGGCCATAGCGGCAAGCTGGTCGGTGCTCATAGAGCAGTCCTGCTCTAAAAGCTGTAAAAGCCGGTTATTGGTCATATCGGTTCCTCCCTGCCCATTTTTGATTTTCGCTATTATACTACTTCATGCCCTCCTATGACAAGAGGGAGAGCGCCGAATATCGGCGTTCTCCCTCCCATTTACCGGTTGATTTTGTCAAATTTGCCCTCTTATCTCCTTTTCTTTGGTTGATTTTCCCATGCGTCAAAGTCGAGACGAAGCTTTTCCAACGCCTTTTTCTCTATGCGGGATATGTAAGAGCGGGAAATACCGCACTGTTCCGCCACCTCGCGCTGGGTGCGCGGCGTACAGCCATCCAGTCCGTACCGGGCCACAATGACCATCTTCTCCCGCTCGTCCAAGCACTGTTCTACGCTCCTGCGCACCCGGGCGCAGCGGTCGCGGGCATCCAGCTCCTCCAGCATATTGTCGTCCACCTTGATAACGTCCATCAGGGAAAGGGACGTGCCGTCCGGGTCGGCGTCCAGTGAATCGGAGAGGGATACCTCTCCCTGGAGCTTACGCTGCGAGCGGAAATACATCAAAATTTCATTCTCGATGCACCGGCTGGCGTAGGTGGCCAGCCGCACGTTTTTGTCCGGCTTAAAGGTCGAAATCCCTTTGATAAGCCCAATGGTGCCAATGGAAATCAAGTCGTCCTGGTCTCCGTTATGCGTATAGTATTTCTTGATGATATGCGCCACCAAACGCAGGTTGTGTTCAATGAGCTTATTACGGGCGTCCAAGTCGCCTGCGGCGCTGGCCTCTAAATATTTGCGCTCTTCGTCTGCCTTCAGCGGCCGGGGGAACGAACCGCCGCCTGACAGGCGCAGTGTAAAAAACAGACTGTTTAAAATCAGATAAATCCCCACGGAAAGCATCCCCGTCACCTCCTCCTCCACTCTATTCCGCACCGGCTCGTTCGGAGTATGGTAAATCAGAAAATTACAAAAAATCTGAAAAAAATGCAAGAAAGAATTTACGAACCGGAAAAAAACATATATAATTTAATTTGTGGTTTTTATACCCAATCACAACCATACCGCACAGCCAAGCGATACCGGAAAGTCTTTCATAAATTTGGAGGCAAATGCGTTGAGTATTACAAATGTAATCGCCATGTTGGGCGCCATCGCCACTTTCCTGTTTGGTATGTCCACCATGACCGACGGTCTGGAGAAGCTGTCCAGCGGACGGCTGGAACGGGTTCTGGAGCGCCTTACAAGCAATGTTTTTAAAAGCGTGCTGTTGGGCGCTGTGGTAACCGGACTTATCCAAAGCTCCGCCGCCACTACCGTCATGTGCGTCGGCTTCGTTAACGCTGGCATTATGAAGCTCTCCCAGACTGTTGGAATCATCATGGGCGCAAACATTGGTACAACTATCACTGCTCAACTGCTTCGCCTCGGCGATATTTCCTCTGATAACCTGCTTCTCTCCCTACTCAAGCCTTCGATTCTCGGTCCTTTTCTGGCTTTTGTAGGCATACTCTTTTATATGTTCTTAAAAGGCGGTCATAAGCGCATTTTGGGTCAAATTGCTATGGGGCTCGGCCTTTTGTTTATTGGTATGTACACACTGGAAACGGCTGTTGCGCCACTTCAAGAGCTGCCGGAATTCCAAGCTCTGTTTACCGCGTTCTCTAACCCCTTGCTGGGCGTCGCGGTAGGCGCAATCGTTACGGCTCTGATTCAAAGCTCATCCGCTTCTATGGGTATCCTACAAGCAGTCAGTTCTACGGGCATCGTATCCTTCAATATTGCCATTCCGCTGATTATGGGGCAAAATATCGGCACCTGCGTTACCGCCGTTCTCTCCAGCGTCGGCGCCAGTAAAAATGCAAAACGCACCGCTATGATACATCTGTTTTTCAACATTCTGGGCACTGCCTTTTTTATGATTGTCCTCTACGCGGGCAACGCCATTTTCCGCTTCCCTTTTTGGGAGGCCGCCATGTCCCGCGGTACAATAGCCAACCTGCACTCGGTCTTTAATATCGCCTGTACGCTGATTCTCCTCCCCTTCCACCGGCAGTTGGTCAAGCTGGTGGAACATATCATTCCCGCCACAGAAAAGGAACGCACCTCTGCCCTCAGCCTGATTGACGAGCGTTTTCTCGCCACTCCCTCTGTGGCACTGGAGCACGCTCGTGAGGTTGTAGTACGCATGAGTGAGCTGGCACATACCGATTTTCTGCTCTCCTGCGGGTTATTGGAAAAATACGACCAAAAAAAGCGGACAGAGCTGGCCGAAAATGAAGACCAAATCGACGCCTGTCAGACTGGCCTGGAAAACTACCTGCTTAAATTATCCGGCCGCAACCTTTCCAAAGAGGACAACACACGGGTCACAGAGCTTTTGCACACTGTGACAGATTTTGAACGGATAGGCGACTATGCTGAAGATGTGGCGGACATCGCCACCGCCATGGATGAGCGGGGCATCCATTTCTCCGCCTCTGCACTGCGGGACATCAAAGCCCTTACTGCCGCAGTGGACGCTGCCATTTCCAAAACGATGGAATGTTACCGTAACCGCAGCTATGCCACCGCTTTTGAGGTAGAACCCATTGAGGAGGTCGTCGACCTTCTGCGTGACACTCTGCGTGCCAACCACATTGAACGGCTCAAGCGGGGCGAGTGCACCGTGGATGTGGGGATGCAGTTCGGCGAGCTGCTTATCAGCCTGGAACGTATCTCCGACCACTGCTCCAACGTGGCGGTTTATATTCTGCGTGAAACCGCGCCTTCCGGCGAGCTGGTGCGGGAAGACCCCCACGCCTACCTGCATGAGTTGCACCACGGCGCTTCGGCTGAGTATGACCGGCTGTATGCCCAGTATCAGGAAGAGTTCTATCTGCCGCTGGCCCACGCCATCGGTATCCCCATTGACGAAACAGGAGGTATAAAGGTATGACAGAGCTTTTGAAAAACGGCGGCATCAAGAAACTGGGCTTCGGCCTGATGCGCCTGCCCCAGAATGCAGACCGCACCATCGACATTGACCAGACCGCTAAAATGGTGGACCATTTCCTTGCAAACGGCTTTACTTATTTTGACACTGCCTATACCTATGCCGGCTCTGAGGAAGCCATTAAAGCGGCCCTGACCACCCGCCATCCCCGCAACGCCTACCAGCTGGTGTCCAAATTCCCCATGAGCTGCTTTAACCCCGGCGACGATAAAGAGGCGCTTTTCCAGACCTCTCTTGACCGCTGCGGTGTGGACTTCTTTGACCTTTACCTTCTCCACTCTCTAAACGCGGGCAATGTCCAAAAGGCAGAGGACGAGGGCGTGTGGGAGGCCTTCAAGCAGTGGAAGGCGGAGGGACGCATCAAAGCCATCGGCTTTTCCTTCCATGACAATGCCGAGCTTCTGGAGGACATTCTCAAAAAGCACCCCGAAGCAGAGGTCGTCCAGCTTCAAATCAACTATCTGGACTGGGAGGACGACAACGTACAGGCTCGTAAGTGCTATGAGGTCTGTATGAAGTACGGCAAGCCCGTCATCGTCATGGAGCCCATCAAGGGCGGCTCCCTCGCCACCTTGACGCCGGAGCTTCAGGCCTTTCTGAAGGAAAAGAACCCCGACGCCTCTTCCGCCTCTTGGGCCATGCGGTATGCCTGCTCTCTGCCCGGCGTGGCGGTGGCGCTGTCCGGTATGTCCACCATGGAGCAGGTGGAAGACAACTGCGCCTACATGACGGATATGAAACCGTTGACCGACGGCGAGCGGGTTATTCTGGACGAGGTCACCGAAAAAATTCACGCCCTGCCCTTTATCCCCTGCACCCAGTGCAACTATTGCGTGGCAGGCTGCCCCATGCACATCCATATTCCCTTTATGATTGAGGCCATCAACACCACGACGGTGTTCAACAACAAGCCCGGTTCTATGAACGGGTATTTGTTCGGCTGCTCTCTGGGCGGCAAGCCCGCAGACTGCATCGCGTGCGGCAAGTGCGTCCCTGCGTGCCCCCAGCACCTGGAAATTCCCAAATACATGAAGCAAGCCGCTGAAATGTACGCGGACTGCTGACAAAACTTGCAGGAGGTACCCCGCCCATGAAGAAGAACGACCGCTATCCCCACCTGTTCTCCCCCATCACCATCGGCCCCCTGCGGTTCAAGAACCGGCTGGGCTTCGCCCCCATGGTGTGCAACAAGTGTGAGCAGGACGGCACCGTCACCGACGCTATGGAGGAATTCATCTACCGGCAGGCCAAGACCGGCGTCAGCTATGTCACCATTGGAGACACTGAGGTGGACGACTCCACCGGCGCGGCCTTCCTCGCCACCCTGAACATCGACCGCAGCTTCTCTATGCCCGGCCTTGTCCGGCTGGCGGAGGCCGCCAAAGCAGGCGGCGCGTTTCTCTCCGTCGAGCTGAACCACTCCGGCCGCGGCGCAAAGGACGCCCTCATCACCGGCGACCACGGCATGGCTCCCTCCGCCATTCCCATTCCCAACGGCTGCCAAAATTTGCAGGCCATGACCCACGAGGAAATGGAGGACATCAAGCGGAAGTTCGCCAAATGCGCCAACCGCGTCCAGCGTGCGGGCTTCTCTATGGTGCTGGTACACTGCGCCCACAACAACCTGCTGGGTCAGTTCCTCTCTCCTCTCAGCAACCGGCGTACGGATGAATACGGCGGTACGCCGGAAAACCGGATGCGCTATCCGCTGGAGGTGCTGGAGGCCGTCCGTGCCGCCGTGGGCCCGAAAATGGGCATTGAAATTCGGGTGTCCGCTGACGAGGAATGCGGCGAGAACTGCATCCACTTTGATGAGTCGCTGGAATTCATGAAAAAGGCTCAGAAGTACGTCGACCTCATCCATATCTCCCGGGGCAACGTCTATGACGACGTGGGCGGCGGCTGGACGCTCCCCACCTATATGAAGCCCCATATGTTCAATGTGGAATATGCTGCAAAGGCAAAAGCCGCCCTTGACGTACCTGTGGCGGTGGTGGGCAACATCACCACGCTGGACGAGGCGGAGGAAATCATTGCCTCCGGCAAGGCTGACATCGTGTGTATGGCTCGGATGCATTTGGCGGACATGGAAGCCATCTCCAAATTCGTGGATGGCCGGGCGGATGAAGTCCGGCCCTGTCTGCGTTGCCACCGGGGCTGTATTGACAATTCCGGCCGTGGGCGGGCCATCCACTGCACCGTCAACCCCGGCCTGGGGCATGAAGAGCTGGTACGGGCCATCGGCGGCGCGAAAGAGAGCAAAAAGGTGCTGGTCGCGGGCGGCGGCCCCGCCGGTATGGTGGCCGCTCAAACGCTCATAGAGCGCGGCCACAAGGTAGTGCTGTGCGAAAAAAGCGGCGCCCTCGGCGGCCTATTGACCGACGCGGCTGCGGCCCCTTTCAAAACCTATATGCAGTCCTACCTGCAATGGCTGGTGCGCGCCACGGAACAGTGCGGTGCGGAGGTGCGCCTGAACACCGAGGTCACACCCGCGCTGGTGGAACAGGAAAATCCGGACGCCGTCATCGTGGCGGCAGGCTCCCGCTATTTTGCGCCCCCAATCCCCGGCATTGACGGAAAAAATGTTCACTCCCTACCCGACGTGGAGCACCACCGGGTAGAGGCCGGACAAAAGGTCGTGGTCTGCGGCGGCGGCGTAGCCGGTATGGAGTGCGCGCTCGGGTTGGCCATGGCGGGCAAACAGGTCACGGTGGTGGACATGATACCCGCCAAAAAGTTCGCAGGCGACATTCCCTACTTCCCCTCTCACGATTTGGTGCGCGCCTGCGACGAGCACGGTGTGGAGCGCATCGGCGGCAAGGCCATCGTCTCCTTCTCTGATGACGCTGTGGAGCTGCGCGACCGGGAAAGCGGCGAAGTGACTACCGTTTCCGCCGACACCTTTATTCTGGCGTTGGGCGTCCGTCCCAACACGGAGCTGGGCGAAACGCTGCGGGCACAGTATCCTGTAGGCGTTTACACAGTGGGCGATTGCTCCGGCGGGCATAACATCTATGACGCCACCCATACGGCATATTTTACGGCACTGTCCATCTAACGCACAGCGAAAAATAAAAACAGCGGCTGGGAGATACCTCCCAGCCGCTGTTTTTATGCGCCGTTTTAGGAAAGCGCGTCTGCATCTTCCGCTTCCGGCAGGTTCTCCTCTCCCCACCGTTTCATATAGGCCAAAACGTCCACAAAGCTCCTGCCCAAATTGGACAGGGTATATTCCACCCTCGGCGGAACCTCCCCGAAATCGTGCCGAATCAAAAAACCGTCGGCCTCCAACTCCCGGAGCTGTTTTGTCAGCGAGGACTCCGTGATTTCTCCAAGCTGACGGCGCAATTTTCCAAAGCGCCGTATATCGTGGAAGGCGATGTAGTAGAGAATTTCCAGCTTCCACTTCCCGCCCAATATTTTTTGGAGCGCCGACATGGTCTTGCACCGCTGCACCGCCGTTTCCGTTTTTCTCACCGTCATCCCCTCCCCACTTCAAGCATACCGCCGCTGCACACAAAATGCAAGGTACTGCGAAAAAGTACCGTACTGTTCAAATTTTTGTGCCGTGATAAAATGGGGTAAACAGAGGAGGTTTTACGATGCACTATACCGGAACAATTTGGAGGCCCCCTTACGAGGCCTCGTCTCTGCTGCTGGAGGTAACGGCGGGCTGCACCCATCACAAATGCAAATTCTGCACCCTTTATCACGGCCTGCCCTTCCCCTTCAAGCTGACGCCTTTAGATGTAATAGAGCAGGACTTGCAGGAAGCGCAGCTTCGGCTGACAGACCCCATGGCGCTGCTGTCTGCTCGGCTTCAGGGGCTGCCACGAGTGGATGCGCCCCAACGTGTTTTCCTGACGGGCGCCAATCCGTTTGTGCTGAATTTTGAGCGGCTGACGGCAATCTCCGCTCTTATTCATCAATACCTTCCCGCTGTGAACAGCATCGGCTGCTTCGCAAGAATCACGGACATCACGGCAAAAACCGACGCAGAGCTGGCTGCGCTTCGGGCGACTGGTTATGACGGCCTGACCATCGGCATGGAAACAGGCGACGACGACGCCCTCCGCTTTATGGAGAAGGGCTATGCCGCCTTTGATGTGCAGAAGCAATGCTGCCGGTTAGACCGGGCGGGCATCCGGTACAGCCTTTTCTATCTGGCAGGCATTTCCGGCGCGGGCCGCGGCGAGGCCGGAGCACAAGCCACCGCCACGCTTTGCAATCAGCTCCGCCCCACTCTGATTGGTGTCAATATGCTGACCGTTTGCCCCGAAGCCCCACTATATCAGGAAATACAAGACGGCCGATGGCAAGAAAGCAGCGAGCTTGAAAAATACCATGAGATACGGACGCTGGTCGAACATCTGAACATCTCCACCCGATTTGCCGCGTTGGGCGCTTCCAATGCCTTTCAGTTTCAAGGTGTTTTGCCAAGGGATAAAAAAGCTCTGCTGGCAGAGCTTGACAGCATCATTAAAACAGCAGGAGAAGCTGACCTGCGGGAGTACCGCGTTCGCCTAAAGCATCTATGAAACGAATAAAAGCCCAGCGCGCTTTCCGGAAAGAAAACGCGCTGGGCTTTTTCCACTGTTTATGATTTTACTTTTTTCGGCCGCGAAGGGTCTTTGCCACGCTGGCCGGCAGGAACAGGCAGAGAACGACGAACGCCGCCATACAAACTGCGCCCAGTGCGAAGTAAATATTGTTGTTGCCGCCTGAAAGGGGCGTAATGATGTACGGCACAACCAAAACCGGCCCCATGAGTTGAAGCGTCGTGATAACGCCGCCAGCGGTACCCGCATAGGCGGGGCCGATGTCAGGCAGTTGAATGGGGATAGAGGTCAGCACCGGACCCATGCTGTTGATACACAGGCCGGCCAAGAACATCACGATGAACATGACAACGCCCGCCGGAGTACGCCATCCCAGCCACACCCCAAAGACCGCAATCACACCGGCCACAATCAAGATGAGGCGGCGCTTACCACCGTTGCGCGCCACCAAATTCGGCATTAAGATACAGCCCACCAGACCGCCGACGGTAAACGCCGAGGAAATGATACCGGCACTGACCGAAGCAACGCCGCGGGCCGCCAAAACCGTGGGCAGCATGGAGGTCACCACAACGCTTGCGCCGATGTCCAAAAGCATACAAAAACCGATAATCCAAACGTAGTGGTTCTTCATGGAGACCTTGATACCCTCCAGAATACCGGGGCCTTTCTGCTCCGCTGGAGACACATCCTCTGTATTCTTGTTTTCACGAATAAACAGCGCGCTGAGCACCATGCCAATCGTGCCCAACACCAGCGCAAAGACATACCCTGACTGGATGGTGGGAAACACCGCGCCGATGGCCAGCCCCACCGTCTGCCCGGCAGCTGCCAGAGCAAATACAATGCCAAGCATGACGGAAGCCTTTTCCTTGGAGAACCACTGGGAAAGGATTTTTGCAGCGTTGACCGTCACCATCATGGTGGAAAAACCAATAAGGAACAACGCCACGTAGAGCATCACGTAGCTAACGGCAAACAAACGCATAGCCAAGCCAATCACACTCAATACGGCGGACAGGGTGACAGGAATCTTGACGCCCATTTTATCCACCAGCACCCCTGACACAATGCTGAGGAAGATAGCAGGCGCCATGGGCGCAGAGAATGCGCTTGAATACTGTGTGGTCGTCAAACCCAGTTGTTCGATAATCTGCGACGCGATGGGCGACATCTGAAATTGGGCAAAGTTGCCCACGAAAAACAAGAGGCCAAGGGTTGCTAAAATCAGCCACTTGTATCCGGAATTTGCTTTGTTTTTCTGCATAGAGCTGATTCCTCCAAAAACGCTTCGTTAAATTTTATCAAGGCAAATCCAACGAAATTATTGTAGCATAGAAAACAGCCCGCTTACAATGACGCAACCTTACAAAATTCACAGATTACAAGCTGCTGTCCTGTGAATTTCGCTGCGATTGCCAAAAATAAAGCAATATATTTTTCTTTCTTGTGAATGTCTCAGCAAACGACGGCGTTGTAAGGTTTTACAGTCCTCTTTTCCAACGGGCAGAAATGCAGAAAGCCGCAGGGCGTTTGCCCTGCGGCTCCTTTTCAGATTTTACTTTTACCGCCCCGCCTTGGCGCGGTCTGCCTCAATCAGCTTTTTCAGCGCGGCAACTCCCACCTCAATGGCGGCCTCTACGTCGTGGGATTCCTTCTGGTCCAGTCCCGCAGCCTCACGCTCCTGATTCCACACCACATGGAAGCAGGAACCGCACCGCACGCCCAGCGCTGCCGCCACCGTAAACAGAGCGGCTGATTCCATCTCGCTGGCCAGCGTGCCAAGGCGCTTCCACGCCTCCCACTTGTTCAGCAGCTCATAAGATACCGGCATTCGGGCAGGGTCGTGCTGACCGTAAAACGAGTCCTTGCACTCCACCACACCAGCATGCCAGCGGCTCCCCCGCTCCTTCGCGGCCTCTACCAGTGCAGAGAGCACCTCAAAATCCGGCACCGCCGGAAATTCAATGGGAGCGTATTCCTTACTAGTTCCCTCCATGCGGATGGCGCCGGTGGCAATCACCACGTCGTCAGACTGAACCTCCAAGGCAATTCCGCCGCAGGTCCCTACGCGGATAAAGGTGTCGGCGCCAATCGCTACCAGCTCTTCCATGGCGATGGACGCCGACGGTCCGCCCACGCCGGTGGATACCACGCTCACCTTTTCGCCCAGCAAGGTTCCGGTATAGGTTGTAAACTCCCGATTTTGCCGAACTTTATGTGCGCCGTCAAAATGGGCAGCAATGGCCTCGCACCGGCCGGGGTCGCCGGGCAGGATACAATAGCGGCCTACATCGCCTTTTTCACAGGCAATGTGCATTTGACGCTCCTTCTTCTGCATTTCTACCACCTCGATGTCAAAGCAATCATTCTGTCACAAATTATATACGTTTTCTCTGCCGCTTTCAAGTTTTCTGGACTATTTATACAAAGTTTTCCCAAAGACGCCCTTTCCCGCCGCCGCCGCCTTGACAATGCCTCCTTACAACGATATAGTTATAAGGCTAACTATCTATTTATGAGCAGGAGGTTTTGTAAAGATGGAGCAGGAAAAACAGCTCAACTACCTCGGAACCGCTCCGGTTTCAAAGCTGCTTGCCAAGTTTGCCGTTCCCGGCATTATTTCGATGGTGGTCAACTCTCTTTATAACATCGTTGACCAGATTTTCATCGGCCAGGGCGTAGGTTACTTAGGCAATGCCGCCACCAGTATTGTATTCCCCATCACGGTCATCACCATGGCGTTCTCTGTGCTGTTTGCAGACGGCACCACCGCCTATTTCAGCCTGAAAATGGGAGAAAAGGACATAGAAGGCGCCCGGAAAGGCGTCGGCACAGGACTTTCCTTCCTTCTTTTCTTCGCCATTTTCTTCCTGATTTTTGACTCTTTGGCTCTGAAGCCCCTGCTGGGTCTGTTCGGCTGTACGGAGGATGTGCTCCCTTACGCCTTGGAATACGGCCGCTGGATTGTCATCGGTTTCCCCTTTGTCGTCATGGGAATCGGCCTGAACGGCTTGTCCCGCGCAGACGGAAGCCCCCGCTATTCCATGGTCGCCATGCTGATTGGCGCGGCCATCAACTGCGTGCTCGACCCTGTTTTCATCTTCGTTTTCAAATGGGGCGTACGGGGCGCAGCCCTGGCCACCATCGCCGGACAGATTTTCACTTTTGTCATGATGATTCTCTATCTGCCCCGCTTCAAGTCCTTTAAGCTCACCAAGGATTGCTTCGGCCTGCGCCTGGGGCTTGGCAGAAAGCTGGCCTCCCTTGGTATTTCCAGCTTCATCACACAGGTGGCCAGCAGTATTGTGATTGCCGTGTCCAACAACCAGATTGTCCACTACGGCGCGCTTACCAAATTTGGCACGGATATTCCGCTGGCCGCTTTCGGCATTGTCATGAAGGTCAACCAAATCATCATCTCCGTACTGGTTGGCTTCAGCATCGGTGCACAGCCCATTCTTGGCTTTAACTACGGCGCGAGGCAGTATGACCGCGTCAAAAAAACGTATCTCACCACCATCACCGCCACCATTATTGTGGCAGTCATCGGCGGTATCATTTTCCAGCTCTTCCCCCAGGCTATCGTGAACATTTTCGGCAGCGAAAGCGACCTTTATAATGAGTTCGCCGTCAAGTGCTTCCGCACCTTCCTGCTGCTTATTCCTCTGGCGGGCCTCATTATCCCCACCGGCGGCTTCTTCCAGGCAATCGGCAAGCCGACCAAGTCGGCTATCCTTTCCCTGTCCCGTCAGATTTTGTTCATGGTGCCCTGCTTCTTTATCCTGCCCCTGTTTTTCGGACTGGACGGCGTTCTCTACACCGGCCCTGCCTGTGATGCACTGGCCTTTACCCTTTCCCTTATCTTCGTACTGTTTGAGATACGCAATCTCAACAAGCTCTCGCAGCAGCAGTCTCCCTTGCAGCAGTAAGAATTGAAACGGCGGAACCGACTCACGGTTCCGCCGTTTTTTACCTTTCTTCGATTGGCAGATTGCTGTAACCGGAAAGAAACGCCCTCTTTTTTCTTGTGCGATAAGTCAAAACGGCGTTTCTTTTCCCTAAAAAAGACAAGAAATTCTTGCAAAATGGCGTCAATATGATAATATATGTTCTGTCTGTAAAACCCCATCGCAAAATGTGGAAAAGGAGTTGGGAATTTTGTTCGTCCCCGAGAATTATTTTTGGCTCGGCTTCGTGGGCGCAGTTTTGGCCCTGCTGTTCGCACTCGTGCAGCGCAACAAGGTCATGCACTACTCCGAAGGCACCGAGAAAATGCAGAAGATTGCTTCTGCAATCCGCGAGGGCGCCAACGCTTACCTGAAGCACCAGTACACCACGGTGGCAAAGGTCTTTGTCGTGGTGTTCATCATCCTTCTGGTTATGGCGTTCGCCACCGGCGGCAGTATGCTGTCCAAGTTTACCCCCTTTGCGTTCGTAACGGGCGGCATTTGGTCCATGCTGGCCGGTTTTATCGGCATGAAGATTGCCACCAACGCCAACGCCCGCACCGCTCAGGCTGCTTCTGAAAGCCTGAACAAGGGCCTGCGCGTGGCCTTCTCCTCCGGCAGCGTTATGGGCTTCACCGTGGTGGGCCTGGGCCTGCTGGACATCTCCATTTGGTTCTTCCTGCTGCGCTATGTCTTCCAAATTGCCGACCCCGCCGCGCTGGGCAACATCATGGTTATGACCGGCATGGGCGCTTCCTTCATGGCACTGTTTGCCCGTGTGGGCGGCGGTATCTACACCAAGGCTGCCGACGTGGGCGCCGACCTGGTGGGCAAAGTCGAGGCCGGTATTCCGGAGGACGACCCCCGCAACCCCGCTACCATCGCTGACAACGTGGGCGACAACGTGGGCGACGTGGCCGGTATGGGCGCTGACCTGTATGAGAGCTATGTCGGCTCCATCCTCGCCACCTTCGCATTGGGCGCCACCGCCGGTTATGGCTTCGGCGGCATGTTCCTGCCTCTGGTGCTGGCCGTGTGCGGCATCGTCTGCTCCATCATCGGCACTTTCTTCGTCAAAACCAAGGAGGACGCTACCCAGAAGTCCCTGCTGACCTCTCTGCGCACCGGCACCTATCTGGCCGCCGTCCTTTCCGCTATTGTGGCCGCTCCCCTCACCTACTTCACCGTGGGCAACTGGGGCGTTTATGTGGCCATTCTGTGCGGCCTGATTGGCGGCTGCCTGATTGGTTACTTCACCGAGTATTTCACCTCTGACACCTATAAGCCCACCCAGAAGCTGGCTGACGCTTCTGAGACAGGCTCTGCCACCATCATCATCGGCGGCCTCTCTCTGGGCCTGAAGTCCACTGTGGCTCCCATCATCATTGTGGCCGCCGCAGTTATCATCTCCTTCTTCGCCGGCGGCGGCAAGACCGACTTTAACCTCGGCCTGTACGGCATCGGCATCGCCGCTGTGGGTATGCTGTCCACTCTGGGCATCACCCTTGCCACCGACGCTTACGGCCCCGTGGCCGACAACGCGGGCGGCATCGCTGAGATGGCCGGCCTGCCTGAGGAGGTTCGCGACCGCACCGACGCGCTGGACTCCCTCGGCAACACCACCGCCGCCACCGGCAAAGGCTTTGCCATCGGCTCCGCCTCCCTCACCGCTCTGGCTCTGCTGGTCTCCTATGTCAGCATTGCCGACGTAAAGCTGGCGGAGGCCGGTCAGGCTATCATGGACCTGTCCCTGACCAACCCCACCGTGCTGGTCGGCCTGTTCATCGGCGCAATGTTGACCTTCGTATTCTCCGCCTTCACCATGAGCGCTGTGCAGACCGCTGCCCAGTCCATCGTGGTTGAGGTTCGCCGTCAGTTCAAGGAAATCAAAGGCATCATGACCGGTGAGACCGACCCCGATTACGCTTCCTGCGTCAGCCTGTGCACCAAGGGCGCTCTGCATGAGATGGTTGCCCCTGCCATTCTGGCCATCATCGTCCCCATCATCACCGGCGTTGTGCTGGGCTGTGAGGGCGTTGTGGGTCTGCTGGGCGGCGTGTCCGTCACCGGCTTCGCCATGGCTGTGTTTATGTCCAACGCCGGCGGCGCTTGGGACAACGCCAAGAAGTATATCGAGCGAGGCGCTCACGGCGGCAAGGGCAGCGACTGCCACAAGGCCGCTGTTGTGGGCGATACCGTAGGTGACCCCTTCAAGGATACCTCCGGTCCCTCTCTGAACATCCTCATCAAACTGGTTTCCACTGTTTCCATTGTGTTCTCCGGCTTGATTGTGGCGTTCCACATCCTGTAAGCAAATAAACGACCGCGCAGCGCCCGTGCGGCGCTGCGCGGTCTTCTTACACTCTCAAAAAAGGAGAAAGCTTATGCTTACCATCTGCTCCGAAGGCCGCTTCTACCGTAACGGCGCTTTCCTGCCTGCCGGTGCGCCCAATCTTCCCTCCGCAGAGGAGGGCAAGCAGCGCACCATGGCCTACGGCATCCTGAAGGCTCACAATACCACCCCAGACATGACCAGCCTCAAGTTGAAATTCGACGCCATGGCCTCCCACGACATCACCTATGTGGGCATTATTCAGACGGCCCGCGCCTCCGGCCTGACCTCCTTCCCCCTGCCCTACGTGCTCACCAACTGCCACAACTCCCTGTGCGCCGTAGGCGGTACCATCAACGAGGACGACCATGTGTTTGGCCTTTCGGCCGCCAAAAAGTACGGCGGCGAGTTTGTCCCCGCCCATCAGGCTGTCATTCACTCTTATATGCGGGAGCGCTATGCCGGCGGAGGGAAAATGATTCTCGGCTCTGACTCCCACACCCGCTATGGCGCTTATGGCACCATGGCCATCGGGGAAGGCGGCCCGGAACTGGTGAAGCAGCTCCTCAGTAAAACCTACGACATCGCCTACCCCCGTGTGGTGGCCATCCATCTGACCGGCACGCCCCGGCCGGGCGTCGGCCCGCAGGACGTGGCCCTCGCCCTCATCGGCGCGACCTTCCAAGAGGGCACCGTCAAGAATTCAGTGCTTGAATTCTTTGGCCCCGGCGTTGCCAGCCTCTCCATGGACTACCGGGTCGGCGTCGACGTGATGACCACCGAAACTGCGTGCCTCTCCTCCGTTTGGTGCACCGACGAAATCACCAAGGCTCACCTGACCGCGCTAGGCCGCCCAGAGGACTTCCGGGCGCTCACTCCCGCCGACGGCGCCTATTACGATGCGGTTATTGAAATCGCCCTGGATAAAGTGCAGCCCATGATTGCCCTTCCCTTCCACCCCTCCAATGCCTATCCCATTGCGGAGTTCAAGGCCAACCTGAAAGACCTGCTCCATCAGGTGGAGGTGGACGCCAAGGAGCAGTTGGGCGTAAAGAACGCTCCCTCCCTGCTTGGTAAGGTCGATGGGAACAGCTTCCTGGTAGACCAAGGCGTCATTGCCGGATGCTCCGGCGGCACTTACCAGAACCTTGTCCGAACGGCGGAAATTTTGAAAGGCCGCTCCACCGGCAGCGGTGCGTTTTGGCTGTCCTGCTACCCCGGCTCTATGCCCATCATGCAGGAGCTGACCCGCAAGGGCTGTCTGGCCGACCTGATGGCCGCCGGCGCAAGCATTCGCTCCTGCTTCTGCGGGCCGTGCTTCGGCGCGGGCGACGTGCCTGCCAACGGCGCTTTCTCTATCCGCCACTCCACCCGCAACTTCCCAAATCGTGAGGGCAGCAAGCCGGGCGACGGTCAGCTCTCCTATGTAGCCTTGATGGACGCGCGCTCCATTGCCGCCACGGCTTTGAACGGCGGTGTTCTCACTGCCGCCGACGAGTTGCCTGAAGAATTGCTCGTCCCAGACCGTCCCGAGGAGGGCTGGACCTATGACGACAGTTCTTACAAGGCGCGGGTCTACTACGGCGTGGGCAAGCCGCAAACGGACGCAGAGCTGGTGTTCGGCCCCAACATTGCCGACTGGCCGGAACAGATTCCTCTGCCGGAAAGCCTGCTTCTCACCTGCTGCGCCGCCATCTATGACCCGGTAACCACCACCGATGAGCTGATTCCCTCCGGTGAAACCTCCTCTTATCGCTCCAACCCCATGAAGCTCTCTGACTTTGCCCTCTCCCGAAAAGACCCCCAGTATGTCCCACGGGCCAAAGAGGTGCGCGCGCTGGAGCAGCAGCGCCGGATTGGTGCGCTTGACAAAGCTGTAACAGACGCGCTGATGGGTTATGACGCAGCTTCCACCGGCCTTGGCAGCTTTGTCATGGCTCTTAAGCCGGGCGACGGCTCTGCCCGTGAACAGGCGGCCTCCTGCCAGCGGGTGCTGGGCGGCTGCGCCAACCTGGCCGCTGAGTACGCCACCAAACGCTACCGCTCCAACGTCATCAACTGGGGGATGCTGCCCTTCGTCCTGCCCGATGTGGCAGAGCTGCATATTGCCCCAGGCGATGCCCTCTACCTTCCCGGTATCCGCAAGGTGCTGGAAGGCATGGAAGAGCAGGTTCCCGCCGTCCTTATGCAGAACGGTCAGCGGCGTGAAATCACGCTCACCCTGTCCGCTATGACACGGGAGGAGCGGGACGTGGTGCTGGCCGGATGCCTTATCAACTATTATGCCAACTGACAAGAATGCCCCGTGAAACAAAAATTTCTCGTCCGTTGTATGCTGTTGCTGCTGCTTTGTTGTCCCCTGCTTGCCTCCGCCGCCCACGCTGATTTCGTGCCCAAGCCGGAGGTCAATGTCACAGTGATAAACGCTCCTGCGGAGACCATTTATATGGATGTGCTCATCGAAACTGAGCCAGAGCCTGACGGCGGTTATGGCCTTACACAAGCGGAACTGGCGCAATACTCTCCTGTTATTCTGGAACAGCTGCATACGCTGGAGGACGACGGCTGGACGCTTGCTCTGGCTTCGGGCACCAGTTACGTCCTGTTCGGCTCGCTTACACCGCGAGCAGACGGCACATGGCGGTTTTCCTATAAGCCCCCGGAGCGCTTCCGCCTCGCGGTCGCCACAGCGGACTTTGCCCAGGCGACAAAGCCTTACACCCGCGCCTATATCAGCAACCTTGTGTATGATTGGCAGAGTAATACGCTTCGTGCCGCCACTCCCACACCCGTGCGTTTTCTGGCCCGGTTGCTGGCCACCCTTATCCCCACGTTGCTGGTGGAGGGCGCACTGTTGCTGGTGTTCGGCTTCCGCCAAAAGCGCACATGGTTGGTTTTCCTTATGGTCAACGTTGTGACACAGGTAGCGCTCCATATTTTTGTCGGAAGTCAAAGCGCAATCGCGGGAGACAGCTTGTTCAGTTACCTTGCCCTTTTCCTGCTGCCTGAATTGTTCATCTGGGCTGTGGAAACCGTGGCATATCAAGCCTTGATAGAAGAGCGTTCGTCCGGAAAACGTGCTGGCTACGCCTTTTTGGCCAATTTGGCCAGCTTTCTGTTCGGCTTCCTGCCGCTGCATTTTCTTTTCCCTTTCCTGACTTCCCTGTAATCGGCAAAAAGGTGCGAAAGGCTTTTTCTTTCGCACCTTTTATTTTACAAACGCCTGTTTTCGGGGTATAATAGCCGCAAGCGGCTATTATACCCGATTTTACACACATACCACAACGGCGCGCTGCGCCTGTGGTATGTGCCGCAAGCGACTGCTATACCCGATTTTACACACATACCACAACGGCGCGCTGCGCCTGTTCTACCATAGCTGTAAGCCAATTTTCCGGTCTGGAGGTATTCCATGAAAAAATTACTCTTCACGGTGGCGCTCTGCGCTCTGCTCTTGCTCCCCGCCTGCTCCTCACAACAGGCACAGGAGCCTGACGGCACCCTTCACATCGTCGCCACCACCTACCCCGTCTACTGCTTCACCACTGCGGTGACGGAAGGCGTAGCAGGCGTTGAAGTGGACCTGCTGGTCAATCAGCAGACAAGCTGCCTCCATGACTACACCTTGACGGTCACCGATATGAAGGCCATTGAACAGGCTGATGTACTGGTGATAAACGGTGCGGGGCTGGAGGATTTTATGGATGACGCGTTAGCGGCCTCCAATGCGGTACAGCTCATCGACTGCTCCAAAGACTTGCCGCTGCTCACCATGGCCGACGTAGAGAACGACCCGCACATCTGGATGGCCCCAGGCCGTGCTTCCCACATGATAAGCTGCATCGGAAACGCACTGTCCAGCGTGGATGCCGACAACGCCGAGGCTTACGCTTCCAACACTTCCGCAGCGCTGGAAGCTCTTTCCTCTGCCCAGAGCCGATGGCAGGCTCAGGCCGACGCGCTCCCCTGCAAAAACCTGATTACCTTTCACGACGGCTTCCAATACTTCGCTGATGCTTTCGGCCTGACCGTTCTGGCGTCCGTCGAGGAAGAGGAAGGAAGCGAGGCTTCCGCCGCCGACATCAATTACATTGCATCGCTTGTAAAGGAAAATAACCTGACGGCTATTTTTACGGAAATCAACGGCTCTGACGCTACCGCTCAGGCCATCAGCCGTGAAACGGGCGCTGTGGTTTATCCCCTTAACTTGATGATGAGCGGGGATGCCTCCGGCCTCCAGCCTTATCTGGACACGATGCAGGCCAATCTTGACACTCTGACGGAGGCTTTTTCATGACAGTACGAAAGCACATCCACCCTCCAGGCGCAAGCTGCCATGACGCCTGCTGTCTTCGGGTCACCAATCTGGGCGTTACGGCAGGCGGAGCCGACATTCTCACCGGCGTTGACCTGCATATGCACTGTGGGCAAATCGTTGCGGTCATCGGCCCCAACGGCGCGGGTAAGTCCACGCTGTTTAAGGCTATCCTGGGACAACTCCCCCATACAGGCACCATTGAGTTTGAACAGGCCGGCGGCAAACGCACCCGCCCGCTGGTGGGATATGTTCCCCAGAGTCCGGCCTTTGACCGTGGCGACCCGGTAAGTGTATTGGACTTCTTCGCCGCTGCTATCTCCCGCCGTCCGGTGTTCCTTCCGACAGGAAAAGCATTGCGGAGAAAGGTCACCTCCTGTCTGGAGCGCGTCCATGGCGGCGAGCTTATCGACAAGCGCATGGGAGCGCTCTCCGGCGGTGAACTCCAGCGGGTTCTGCTGGCCATGGCTCTGGAACCACTTCCCCACGTTCTCATTTTGGACGAGCCGCTTTCCGGTGTGGACATCACAGGAGAGCATCAGCTTTTAGAAATGCTGGACGAGGTGCGCACCAATTTTGACCTGTCCATCCTGCTCTCTACACACGACTTTGCCACCTTGGAACAGTTTGCTGACAAGGTTATCCTTCTGCGGCACACTGTCCTGCGAGCGGGTAAGCCCGCAGAGGTACTCACCTCCCCTGAGTTTCAAGAAGTCTTTCATCTGAAGGTATCGGCAGGAGGTGAGCGGCCATGAACCTTTGGTATGCGCTGGTGGAGTTGCTTCCCTTTGAGTGGGCGGCCTCCGGCGGTATGTACTTCATGAAGAACGCTCTATTGGCCGTTTTGGTCATCTCTCCCCTGTTCGGTATTCTCTCCACCATGGTGGTAGAAAGCCGCATGTCCTTTTTCTCTGACGCGCTGGGACACAGTGCCTTCACCGGCATGGCCATCGGCGCGCTGTGCGGTCTGGCTGACCCCATGTGGTGCGCTGTGCTGTTTGCTATCCTGTTTTCCCTGCTTTTCTCCTTTGTCAAACGGCGCGCTGAACTGGCCAGTGACACCGTCATCGGGGTCTTTTCCTCCACCGCTGTCGCTTTAGGTATCTTCATTTCCACACTTGGCAGCAGGAGTTTTACCAAGTTCAACGCTCTGCTCATCGGTGACATTCTCAGCGTGGAAGTGAGCAAAATTGCCCTGCTTGCGGTGATTTTACTTGCGGTTGTCCTGCTTTGGATTTTTTCTTTCAATAAATTGATGCTCTCCTCTATCCACCCCGCTTTAGCGGACAGCCGTGGTATCAAGGTCTTTTGGCAGCAGACCGCCTTTTCCGCCGCTGTGGCAGTCGTTGTAACCGTGTCCATGACTTGGGTTGGCCTGCTGGTTATCAACTCTCTGCTGGTGCTCCCTGCCGCCGCCGCCCGAAATGTTTCGCGAAATGTGCGGCAGTACCATTTGTTCTCTCTGATTTTCGCCGTCTTTGGCGGCATTGCGGGGCTGATGACCTCTTACTATGTAGGCGCCTCCGCAGGCGCTTCCATCACCCTGTATCTGGCCGCCGTCTTCCTTGTTACATTCCTTCTGCGAAAGGTACGGCGATAAATTCTGCTGATATAAAAGCGGCGCAGCCCAAATTGGGCTGCGCCGCTTTTATGCGTTTCATTATTTCGCCACGTTCTCACAGAAGCGGTACAAAATCACTGCCGCTTCCGCCCGGGTCGCACGCCCGGCCGGGTTCAGCGTTGCTGCTGTTGCGCCATTCACCAGCTTTTCGCTGTTGGCCCATGCAAAGGCGTCCCGCGCATAAGCGCTCACCTTATTCAAGTCCTGATAATGGCTCAGGTCAGCCCGCTTGCTTACGTCATACTTCTTATAGGTCGCATAGCGGAACAGGATAGACGCCATCTGCTCGCGGGTAATGGGCGTACCGGGAGCAAAGCGTTTGTTGCCCACACCGTTGACGATTTTGTTCTGGGACGCCCACAGCACCGCGTTGGTGTACCACTGACCGGCGGGAACATCTGCAAAGCTTTCTCCTGCGCTGACCGCAGGGCTGCCCTCCAAGCGGTAAAGAATGGTGACGATTTCGCCCCGGGTAGTCGTCCCGTTGGGGTCAAATTTACCGCCGCCTTTGCCGCCCATCAGGCCCTGCTTGTTTGCCCATTCTACAGCGTCAAAATACCAGACGCCCTCCGGCACATCAGTAAAGGTCGGCTCGTTCTCGCTCTTGACCGTAAAGCTCACGGAAACCGTCGCCTTAGCGTCCTTATCGGTACCGATGGTGAGGGTTTCGTTATATGTCCCTTTCTTCAGGTCTGCCTTGGGCCGGACGGTAAAGGTAGCGCTCTGCCCAGCGGACAGGCTGCTGCGGCTAAGGGAGCCAATAATATAGTTGGAGGAGGTCGGAGCCTTTAAGGTCACCGTCTCTTTGCCGCTGTTGGTAACGGTGACAGTCTGCGCATTGGGCTGAGCTTCATTTTCCTTGATGGTACCGAAGTTCAGGCTGCCGGGGTTGGCGGAAATGGACTGCTCGCCGTTTTTCACCGTGAAGCTCAGGCCCACGCTGGCGCTGACCCCAGTGGTGCCGGTGATGGTAAGACTGCCAGAATAGTCCCCCTCTTTCAGCCCGCTCTTCGGCTGCACAGCCACCGTCACACTCTTCCCTGCGTCCAAAGAATAGGTGGATGGGTAGCTCGTAATCGTGAAACCCTTGCCAGAAATTTCGGGAATATCCAGACTGAAGGTTGTTTTCCCCGTGTTGGTGATGGTTACGGTCTTGGGGGAAGGCTGAGTATAACCCTCATTTTCGCTGTCGAAGGTCACGTTGGTCGGACTGACGGAAATCGCCCCGCTGTTCACCACATACTTCACCGTCAGGTCAGCCGCCGGATTGCCCGGCTCAAAGTGGAGCACTTCCGTGAAGTCACCGGCGGTTTTGGTTCCAAACTTGGGGGTAATGCTCAAACCAAGATAACCGCCTGCCGCAATGCGCCCCCCGCTGCCAAAAGAAATGTTATAATACTGGGACTGGGGCGCAGTCAGGGTGATTTCTTTATCGCTGCCATTGAAAATGTCAATCAGCTTGTTGCCAGTACCCCTATCGCCTACGGTTTTCGTACCGAAGTCCAGCACTGCATTATCATCCTGGAAATACAGACCGTCAGCGCCCTTTTTCACCTTCAGCTTTACGTTGGCAGTGGCGGAAACGCCCCGGTTGCTGTTGATTGTCAAATCCCAGTCGTAATCGCCTTCCTTCAGGTTCTGCTGCGGCATCACCTTAATGCGGAAGCTCTCACCGGGGGCCAGACTTTCAACCATACCTTTCGGGTTGTCAGGAAACTCCACGGAAAACGCACGGTCACGCGACCAGTCAATATAGAGGCCGTCCACCGCTGTGTCGCCGGTATTGGTGAGGGTGATGGTCGCAAATGGAAGGCCAAACAGCGTATGAGCCTTGATGGTACCCAAATCCACAGAGGTTTTGTCAAAGCTCAGTCCGAAGTTCGGCTCTGCCTCTCCCACCGTAAGCACCAGATTGTTTTTCAGCCCCGCCGGCACCGTGTCTTTCGCGCCGGGCTGGACATAGACGGTCACCTCTGTGGGGATATCCCCCGTGTTTATCTTCAGGTTGCTCAGGTCAGTTGCCTCAAAGGTGATGGTTTTAAGGCTCCTCTCGCCCAGACCGGTCACTTTTCCCATCACCGTCACACTGGCGGGGATGGTCAAATCTGTAATATTCGTGCCCTGAAAGCAGGCAGAACCCAGCTTTTGCAGGCCGTCGGGCAGGTCAATGCTGGTCAGCCCTGTGTTGGCAAACGCCCGCACGCCAATCTCCGTCACACCCGCTGGGAGGTCAATCTGCCGCAGGCTGGTGCAGCCTGAAAAGCAGTCGTCGTGAACCTTTTCCATATCCGGCGGCAGAATCACGCGCTCCAGCGCCGTGCAGCCAGCGAACTTCTTGTGGCCCACAATGTCGCCAAGGCCGGTCAGGGCGGAAAGGTCAACGCTCCGCAGAGTGGTATTCCCTTGGAATGCCTCGTTGGCCAAATAGGTCACCGGCTTGCCTGTCCATGTCTGAACCGCTTCACCGCTTTCCGTTTCAAAGCTGAGGTTCTTGGGTATGGTGATGTCGGTCACGCCGGGGGCCACGCCGACCACCGCGACACGGCTGATGTTTGTGATTTTCCCACTACTGTCTGTGCCCCAGAACATCGGCTCGTAAATCACGTCGTCGACTTCAATTTGTGGTGTCTCTACCGCCTGTGCGGGCGCACCCAGCGCCGGAAACAGCCCTGCCACAAGACAGAGCACCATCAATAGGGGAAGCAGCTTCTTTTTCATTCCAATTCTCTCCTTTTCTCAAAACAGGGTCTTTTCGTTTTCTTCAAACAGCTTATCGTTGATTTCATCCAGCCCGACGCCGTGAAGAATCCCAAAGCTGATGATGGCATCCCGTTTGTTTTTGGGGTAAAGCTGGGCATGGGTCGCTTGCTTTAGTAATTCCTGCGTTTCCTCCATGGTAGCGCCCATACCGATACACAGGCAGAGCAACCGGTCACGGGATGGATTCCTCCGACCGGAAAAGACCTGATGAAGATACACCTCGCTCATGCCCGCCTGTCTTGCCAGCACCGCTTTGGAGATAGAGCAGCTGTCGTACAACTCTGTCAGAAGTTCTGTCACGTCTTTATCCGCGAAAAGCGCCTTGTTTTCTTTGATATAGTCCTCAATATTGGCTGTTTCCATCAGCTCCTGCCTTAAATCGTCGGTGGTCTTATCCTCTGCCATAGGCGCCCATCTCCCCTTTACTTTATGACAAAAATACTGTATATTAGTTTACAAGAGTCAATGCTCAAATTCAATATGCGCACTGCATACTGTGGTTATTTCAGGAGATGGACGCAAAATGTATGATTGGCTGGACAGCGTGTTAAAAACAGAATACACGCCGGTGCGAGTCTTAAAAGAAAGCCCCCGCGGAACCGTCCGCCTAATCCGGCATAATGGGACTGGCCGTCACTTGATTCTGCGGCAGTTCACCGGCAATTCAGAAGTTTACCATCAGCTGTTGAACTATACCTGCCGCAACCTCCCAACCGTTTTTGAAGCGGCGGCCAAGGACGGGGACAATCTGGTGGTGGAAGAATTTATTGAGGGAGATACTCTCAGCTTTCTTCTTCAGGACGCCCTTTTTACCCCTGCTGAAACCAGGGAAATTGTTCTGCAGCTATGCAAGGCCCTCTGGGTGCTCCACTCTATGGCTGCCGTTCACCGGGACGTCAAGCCGGAAAACGTGATTATCCGCGGCAGCGAGGCTGTCCTGATTGACTTTGACGCCGCCCGCTTCCACAAACCGAAGTATGAGACGGATACGCAAATTTTAGGCACCACCGGCTACGCCGCTCCAGAGCAGTATGGCCTATCTCAATCGGACGTGCGAACAGATATTTACTCCCTGGGTGTGCTGATTAACGTAATGCTCACCGGAGAGCACCCTTCTAAACGGTTGGCGGACGGGCGCTTTGGCCGGGTCGTGGAGCGCTGTACTCGTATCAACCCTCAAAAGCGCTATCAAAATATCCTGCACCTGATGGAGGCGATTTCATGAAGCAAAAGGTATGCCCGCATTGCGGCAACCCCCTGCACGAAAGCGCTTCCTTCTGTCCTTACTGCGTCAGTTCAGTCAACAGCAGGTCCGGCATCACACCGCCTCCCCGCAGAGCGCCCCGTTATCTTCTTCCGTCCCTGCTTGGTATCTTGGCGCTGTGCGCCCTGCTTCTGGGCGGATGGCTTCACATGCGGCCAAAAACCTACGACGGTATGGGTGAGGTCATCTACCGGGACGGCGGCGCCACCTATCAGCTTTGCATCGCTTGGGCTGATACCCCCTTTACCCCCTTCTCCGACCGATACTGTAATTCCGAGTTGAACTATGACTACCGCTACCCTGTTCTGCTGTATGTCAACCATGTGGAGAGTGATACCCACGCAGGCGAAACGTTTATGCAAAAGGTGGACAGCATCACCGCTGAATTTTCCAACGCAAGTGACGCTCTGCATATTTCCTGCACAGAGCCTGCTCCTGACGCAAGCTATATCCCCGATGCCGCCTGCATTACCTTTGTTGACCACAATATCAGCGAACATGGAATCTACACCGCCGAACTGACCATAACCCTCAACATGAAAAACGGCGATGTGATACACGTCCGGCAGAACCATCATTTTGAAACCATCCATACTTACAATTATACCCCGCAAGACGCCCCTATGGGGAATATTGAGGAACTGCAAGCTCTGGTAAACCAAATTTGTAACACGGTCGAAGAGGACGCTGCCGTAAATATCTATCTTCCTCCCGTAACCTATCAAGGTGGCTTGGTGTTAGAGGGCCGGGGCGTCAATTTCTATGGCAGCGAAGATGGACGAACTGCTTTCACCGACACCGTTCGGGTAGGCATGAACAACTCTTGGATTAGCAGCTTTGAGAACATTGATTTTTTCGGAAACAACAATAGTGTAGGCATTTCTGCTGCCGCACGGGTGCACCTGATTGGCTGCCATGTCACGGGCTGGAAAACCGGTGTCTTGGGCTATGGCAATGCCTGGGTCTGGATGTCTGATTGTGAGTTTACAGACAATGAAACCGGTTTTCATTTCAACAGTACGGGCAGCAACGTGAGTAATATACATTACCGCAACAATACCTTTGAAAACAACGGAACCGCTATCCTGTTGGAGCGTGTCCCCACCGATATGGAGATTACGTTTGAAGGAAGCCGCTTCACAGGAAATAGGACAGATATTGACAACCGCTGTCAGCATCCCATCGACATCTCCGAAGCCGTTTTTCAATAGCCCTATCAAAGCGCGGAAAAGGCACTGCCTGATGAAACATCAGGCAGTGCCTTTTTTATTTTATTGCGCACACTTCTTACATGGGGAAAGCCCTGAAATATTTGTCGTCCGATAGCTGTTTTTACCGCCGCAGTTTGGGTCAAAGTAATACTGTCTTCCGGTTGGCATCCGATAATAAATGACGGTTTCAAAAGCATCGAGAACCGATGAGCCGCCGTCTGCGGCCTGAGCCTCAAGCCATGAATTATACCACCCTACATTCTGATAGGCCGAAACCTCTTCCTTGAAAAAGTCAGTGTTCTTCTGTCGGGAGCAAATAAGGTCTGCTGCGTTTTCTCCTTTGTTCTATACCAGCCCACACTTGAATAAGAAGGGGCTTCCGCTCTCCAGGCTTCTATGGCTCTGCCGTCCAGCGCGTATAAGGTCGCTTTATCATTGTCACGGGAAAATCACAGGACGATAGACACAAGCGCCATCATGATTATCATCCATCATTGTAAATCCTTTTTGGCGACCCCGAATCTCTCCATAAGTTTACGCATAGAAAGCCAGCGGCCTTCTTTAGTCGGATAATTGCAATCTTCCTGTCCCCATATCCACTTATAAACTTTTAAAATCGTTTCTACCGAAATTCCGACGGTGTTCCTCAAAGCTAAAGCTGAGATCACACTGTCTGGTTCTTCTCCGCAGCAAACCCTGTATAAGCCTTTCAGAAGCGATAACGCGCTCTCCCTATCATCCGCATATTTAGCCGCAATATCATCGCTTATCTCAGCATGACTAATTAACCACAAGCTTTCTTCGATTGGATTATATATGAACACCATAAAATCATTTCGCGAAAGCCTGCCGAAGCTTCTTTTACCGCCCGGTTTATTGATTGCAATCTTTTCTCCACTTTTTAGTTGCTCCACCTCATACAACAGGTAGGGAATTGCGTTCAAAGCATCACGGAACGCAGATTGCTCACTGTTTTCAATAGCAAGCGGTTGCAACACGACCTTATATTTAAAAGGTTTGTTCGCCATAAATGCACCCCGCCTATTCCATAATCCGGTTAATCCCTTTTCATGTAGCAACGCTCTTAAAAATTTGATATAAGCAACTCCCTGACTTTTCCTCTCGCCTCGCTCTTACAGTTAATCATGCGCGTCGCTTCTACACGTTTAATCTTATAAGAGACATAAATATTATCGAAAAAGTCGTCCTCCGGCCGGGCGCTTTTAGGGTCTGAATTGCTTACAACCACGCTTGCGCCCTTTTGGTGCATCTGCTCAGCAAACCCTGCCAGTTCAATCTGCGCTTGGTCATCAAAGCAATATTCGGTATACGCTGTAAAGCCGGCTGTTTCGGTCAGTGGACGATATGGCGGGTCAAAATACGCAAAAGTATGTTCATCTATAAAGTCTGCCGATTGACGGTAATCGCCGCAAACAATCGTTACAGGACCGAGTTTTTCTGAGGCGGCCCTCAAATTTGCTTCATCGCAAATCAGCGGATTCTTATATGCCCCTATCGGCACATTAAACAGACCCTTGCGGTTCACTCGATAAAGACCGTTGAAGCAGGTTTTATTGAGAAATATCATCAAGGCCGCTTTCTCTATGTTTCCTGTTGCATTCCCATTCACTTTTAAATCGTTGAACCGTTCACGTTTACCCATATAATAGCGTTTTCTATCCTCTGCCCCAAGATGAATATATTCCTCTTGATACAGCGAAAGTAAATCTATTAACCTATCAACATTGTCCTTAATAACGCAATATGTGTTAATCAGCTCCGCATTAATATCACCAATATAAATTTCACTCAAGTCATACCGGTTAAGAATATCAAACAGAACTGCGCCTCCGCCTACAAAAGGCTCGGCATATTTTGTTATATTCTGATTGAATGGATAATAGGCTTCGATTTCCTTTATGAGCTGGCTCTTGCCGCCTGCCCACTTCAAAAAAGGCTTTACCGCTTTACTGTCAGCCTTTTTCATCATTCCCACTCAATCGTCGCTGGGGGCTTACTCGTGATGTCGTACACCACACGGTTCACGCCCTTCACCTCGTTGACAATACGGGTTGACACCTTATCCAGCACCTCATAGGGAATGCGCGCCCAGTCCGCAGTCATAAAGTCCGTGGTGGTAACGCCGCGGAGAGCAAGGGTATAGTCATAAGTGCGGCCGTCTCCCATGACGCCCACGCTGCGCATATTGGTCAGCACGGCAAAGTACTGGTTGATGGAATACTCCAGCCCTGCCTTGGCAATCTCGTCACGGAAAATGAAGTCAGCCTCCCGCAGGGTGTCCAGCTTATCCTTGGTGATGTCTCCAATCACGCGTATGGCAAGTCCCGGCCCGGGGAATGGCTGGCGCATGACCAGATATTCCGGCAGCTCCAGCTCCCGGCCAAGGGCGCGCACCTCATCCTTGAACAACAGGCGCAGCGGCTCAATGATTTCTTTAAAATCCACATAGTCCGGCAGGCCGCCCACGTTATGATGGCTCTTGATGACGGCGGCGTCCCCTGTACCGGACTCAATGACGTCGGGATAGATGGTGCCCTGCACCAAATAGTCCACCGCGCCGATTTTCTTGCCTTCCTCTTCAAAGACCCGAATAAACTCTTCCCCGATGATTTTCCGCTTCTGCTCTGGCTCGGTCACGCCGGCCAGCCGGTCAAGGAAGCGCTTCTCCGCATCGACTCGGATAAAGTTCACGCCTTTGTCACGAAACACATCCTCGACCTCGTCGCCCTCGTTTTTGCGCAGCAGGCCGTGGTCTACGAAAATGCAGGTGAGCTGACTGCCCACCGCACGGGCCAGCAGCGCCGCGGCCACCGAGGAGTCTACGCCGCCGCTGAGGGCTAACAGCACCTTTCCGTTCCCCACCTTCTCCCGAATGGCGGACACGGAGGTTTTGAGATAGTCCCCCATCGTCCAGTCTCCGGTGGCGCCGCACGCCTCATAGAGGAAATTCCGAAGCATCTGAAGACCGTTCTCCGTATGGTTGACCTCCGGATGGAACTGCACGCCATAGAACTTGCGTCCCTCGTCCGCAATGGCCACATTGGGGCAGTTGGCGCTGCGAGCCGCCAGAGTGAACCCCTCCGGCACCTTGGCCATATAGTCCCCGTGGCTCATCCACGAAATGCCCTCCTCTGGTAAGCCCTTGAACAAGGTGCAGGTGGGGTCATAACAGGTGGCAGTCTTGCCGTACTCGCGGGCGTTGTCATCGGTGGCGGCCGTCACCTTGCCGCCCAAATTCTGGGCGATGAGCTGGCAGCCGTAGCAAATGCCTAAAATGGGCACGCCCAGCGTGAAAACAGATGGGTCTACCTGAGGCGCGGCAGGGTCATAGACGCTGCCCGGCCCGCCGGTGAAGATGATGCCGATGGGGTTCATGGCCTTCAATTCCTCCAGCGGCGTACGGTAAGGCTTTACCTCGCAATAGACATTGCACTCCCGAACGCGGCGGGCAATGAGCTGGTTATACTGTCCACCGAAGTCCAACACGATGACCGTTTGATGGTTCATGTCCTTCTCCTCCTCAAAAACCGCTCCGGCGGCCCTTACTGGATGGTCGTGATGTCGATGGGTACCAAATCGGCGCTCCGGCCCTGCTCTCGTACGGTAAGCAGGGCGTGGGCGGTGTCAATGGCGGTCAGACAGCCCACCGAATGCTCCACCGTGGCACGGCGAATTTTGAAGCCGTCGGTGTCGTGCTTTCTGCCGCGGGTGGGGGTATTGATGACCAAATCCACCGATCCGCTCTGAATCATGTCCAGAATGTTGGGGTGGGCTTCCGACACGCGGGCCACCTTCTTGCAGGCCACGCCCGCATCCTGAAGCGCCTGACAGGTGCCTTCGGTGGCGAATATCTCAATGCCCATCTCCTCCAGACCGCGGGCAATCCCGACGCTTTCCCGCTTGTCCTCATCTTTAACAGTGATGATGACCCGTCCCCCTTTCTTGGGGGCTTTCATTCCAGCGCCCTTAAAGGCTTTCAGCAGCGCCTGCGGGAAGGATTCCGAAATGCCCAGCACCTCGCCGGTGGATTTCATCTCCGGGCCGAGGCCGGTGTCCACGTCGGTGAGCTTTTCAAAGGAGAACACCGGCATCTTGACGGCATAATAATCAGCCTCCGGGTACAGGCCGGTTCCATAGCCCATGTTCTTCAGCTTCTCCCCCAGCATAACGCGGGTGGCAAGGTCGATGATAGGCACGCCCGTCACCTTGCTGATATAGGGGATGGTGCGGGAGGAACGGGGGTTGACCTCGATGACGTAAACCTGGTCGTTATACAGGATAAACTGGATGTTGATAAGACCGACCACGCCCAGCGCCTTGGCAAGGTCATAGGTGTATTTCAGGATGGTCTGCTTATGCTGCTCTTCCACGTGGAGGGTAGGATAGACGGAGATGGAATCGCCGGAGTGGACGCCCGCACGCTCCACGTGCTCCATGATACCGGGGATGAGAATGTCCTCACCGTCAAAGACGCCGTCCACTTCCACTTCCCGACCCATGAGGTACTTGTCCACCAGAATGGGGTGCTCCTGCACCGTCTGGTTGATGATGCGCATAAAGTCGGTGATGTTGCGGTCGTTATAGGCAATCTCCATGCCCTGCCCGCCCAACACATAGGAAGGCCGCACCAGCACGGGGTAGCCCACCTCGTTGGCGGCGGCGATGGCCTCTTCCGTGGTGAACACCGTCTTGCCTGCCGCGCGGGGGATGCCGCACTGCTGAAGGATGGCGTCAAAGCGCTCACGGTCCTCCGCGGCGTCCACGCCGTCGGATGAGGTGCCCAGAATGGGGACACCCATCTCAGTGAGAGCCTTTGCCAGCTTGATGGCGGTCTGGCCGCCGAACTGCACCACTGCGCCGCTGGGCTTTTCCAGCTCCACCACGGCCTGCACGTCCTCCGGCGTCAGCGGCTCGAAGTAGAGCTTGTCCGCTACATCGAAGTCGGTGGAAACCGTCTCCGGATTGTTGTTGATGATGATGGTCTCATAGCCCATACGCTTGAACGACCACACCGAATGAACGGAACAGTAGTCGAACTCGATGCCCTGACCGATACGGATGGGGCCGCTGCCCAGTACCAGCACCTTCTTGCGCTCCCCTGTTCCGTCCGGTGCAGACTCGGCCTCGTTTTCCTTGTCATAGGTGGAGTAGTAATAGGGGGTCTCCGCCTCAAACTCAGCGGCGCAGGTATCCACCATCTTAAAGGCGGGCTTGATGCCGAAGCTCTCCCGCATTTTCTTAATCTCTCCGGCGGTCTTGCCGCACAGTGCGCCGATATAGCCGTCGGAGAAGCCCATCTCCTTGGCGCATTGGAGCGTTTCTTGACTGGGAACGCCCTTCTCCAGCACCGTTTCCATATCCACGATGGTCTTAAATCGGTCAAGGAACCAGATGTCCATCTTGGTAATTTTATTGATTTTTTCCGGCGAGAAGCCGCGGCGCAGGGCCTCCGCCACCACAAACAGCCGCTGGTCGTCCACGTTGACCAGCCGTTCCTCGATTTCCTCTGTATAGAGCTCGTCCAATCCCGGCAGGCGCAAGGACTTTACAGGCAGCTCCAGTGAACGGATTGCCTTCATCAGCGCGCCCTCAAAGCTGTTGCCGATGGCCATGACCTCGCCGGTAGCCTTCATCTGGGTGCCGAGGGTGCGGCTGGCGGTCGTGAACTTATCAAAGGGCAGGCGCGGCAGCTTCAGAACGCAGTAATCCAGCGTCGGCTCAAAGCAAGCCGTGGTCTTCCCTGTTACGGCATTCGGAATTTCGTCCAGCGTGTAGCCCATGGCGATTTTAGCCGCCACTTTTGCAATGGGGTAGCCGGTGGCCTTGCTGGCCAGAGCGGAGGAGCGGCTCACACGGGGGTTGACCTCGATGACCGCGTACTCGAAACTGTCTGGGTTCAGCGCAAGCTGCACGTTGCAGCCGCCCTCGATTTCCAAGGCGGAGATGATGTTCAGCGACGCAGAGCGCAGCATCTGATACTCCCGGTTGGCCAAGGTCTGAGTAGGCGCTACCACGATGGAGTCGCCGGTGTGAACGCCAACAGGGTCGATATTCTCCATGGAGCATATCTGAATGACGTTGCCCGCACTGTCGCGCATGACCTCGAACTCGATTTCCTTCCAGCCGGAGATACACCGCTCCACCAAAACCTGCCCCACACGGGAAAGCTGGATGCCGCGGTCTGCGATTTCACGGAGGGACGGCTCGTCATAGGCAATGCCGCCTCCGGTGCCGCCCAAGGTGTAGGCGGGGCGAACGATGACCGGATAGCCAATGGCTGCGGCGAACGCCACCGCGTCCCCCACGCTCTCCACCACGTCGGAGGTAACGCAGGGCTGGCCGATAGCCTCCATGGCGTCCTTGAAGCCCTGCCGGTCTTCCGCCTTGCGGATGGACTCTGGGCTGGTGCCCAATAGCTTCACGCCGTACTGGTCTAAAATTCCCTGCTCGTGCAGGTTCATGGCAAGGTTCAGTCCGGTCTGGCCACCCAACGTGGGCAGAATAGAGTCGGGCCGCTCCTTGGCGATGATTTGGGTGATACTGGCCATATTGAGCGGCTCAATGTAGACATGGTCGGCAATGTCCTTGTCGGTCATGATGGTAGCTGGATTGGAGTTGACCAGCACCACCTCCACGCCCTCCTCCTTCAGAGAGCGGCAAGCCTGCGTGCCGGCATAGTCAAACTCGGCGGCCTGACCGATGACGATGGGGCCGCTGCCCAGCACCAGCACCTTTTTGATTTCAGGATTTTTAGGCATTACCGTTTCCCTCCCTTGCGCTCGCATACCTTGTCCACAAACCGGTCAAAGAGATACTCCGTATCCATGGGGCCGGGGGCGGCCTCCGGGTGGAATTGGACGGTGAAAATATCCTTGCCCAGATAGCGCAGGCCCTCCACCGTGCCGTCGTTCACGTTGACGTGGGAAATTTCTGCCACCTTCGGGTCGACGCTCTCTCCCACCACCATGTAACCGTGGTTTTGGCTGGTGATGAACACCCTGCCCTCGGCAATATCCCGCACGGGATGGTTGCCGCCTCGGTGGCCGAAGGGCAGCCGGTCAGTCTTGGCTCCGGTGGCCAATGCCATCAACTGGTGACCCAGACAGACCGCAAAAATAGGCAGGCCGCTGTCGTAGAGCTTTTTAATTTCGGCAACAACGCCCACATTGTCCGCCGGGTCACCAGGGCCATTGCTCAACATCACGCCGTCAAACCCGCCGGAGAGCACCGTCTCCGCCGGAGTGTTCCACGGGAACACCGTCACGGCGCAGCCCCGACGGCATAGGCAGCCAATCATATTCTGCTTGACGCCGTAGTCCATCAGCGCCACCTTGCAGCGCTCCTCTCCGTCTGCTGGGAAGGTCTCTGCCGTCTTGCGGCTGGTCAGCTCCACCTTACCTTCTACCCGGTAGGCGCGCAACTTCTCCAAAAGCTCTGGGACAGAAAAAGACTCCGCACAGGTTATCATACCGTTCATGGTACCCTGACTGCGGAGAATACGAGTAAGGGCGCGGGTGTCCACGCCCTGAATACCGGTAATATGATTGGCCTTGAGGTAACTGTCCAGCGTGTTCTCGCAGCGGAAATTGCTGCCGCGGGGAGACATGCGCCGCACAATAAACGCCTCCGCCCAAGGACGGCCTGATTCATTGTCCTCTTCATTCACGCCATAGTTGCCGATGAGCGGATAGCTCATGACGATACCCTGTCCTGCATAGGAAGGGTCGGTCAAAATTTCCTGATAACCGGTCATTGAGGTGTTGAACACCATCTCGCACACGCGGTCTTCCGTGCTGCCGATGCTCTCACCGATGAACAAACTGCCATTTTCCAGAATCAACGTCGCTTTCAATGTCCATCATCCCGCCTTTCTTGCCACAGGGCGGTCTTACCCATAAACCGCCCATCATAAAGCATATATATTTGTTTCATTGTACCGAAAAAAGGCGGGAAAGGCAAGGCCATTTTCCCGTTTTTTGCGCTGAAACAGAAAACCGTGGAATTTCCCAAACGTGCGCCGAATATTGCCGCTGGGCAAGGCAATACTGATAAAAAGCATAACCGGCAAGCAGCCGGTAACCATTTGCGGGAGGTCCAACATGGTAATCGCCTTTTTCCGCACCATCATCCTATACGCCCTCATCATCGCGGGCATCCGTATCATGGGCAAACGGCAGGTGGGCGAGCTGGAGCCGTCTGAGCTGGTGCTCGCCCTGCTGATTTCTGACTTGGCGGCGGTGCCGATGCAGGACTTCGGCATTCCTCTGCTGGCCGGCGTCATCCCCATCGTCACCCTGCTGTGCATCACCATGATTTTGTCTGTCATCACCATGAAGAGCATCCGCTTCCGCGCTCTCATGTGCGGACGGCCCAGCGTCATCATTCAGGACGGCAAGCTCCGCCAAGGAAATATGGAGCACAACCGCATGACCATTGACGAGCTGATGGAGGAGCTGCGGCTACAAGGTATTACCGACATTTCCACCGTCAAATACGCCATTTTAGAAACCAACGGCCGTGTGTCCGTCCTCCCCTATGCGGATGAGCTTCCTGTGACCGCCAAGCAGATGGGCATCCCGGCAGAGGACGTGGCGCTGCCGCTTGTCATCATCAACGATGGACGGCTCATTTCCCATAATCTGAAGGCCCGCGGGCTGAACGATGTGTGGCTGAATAAGCAACTGGAACAGGCAGGCTTCCGCCATATCAGCGACGTGTTTCTGATGACAGTGGACGAGCACAACAACACCTTTCTCGCACCGCAGGAGGGGAAAACATGAAAAAGCTATGGTGGGCAGTCGTTGTATTGGCCTTGCTTCTCTCCGCCACCCTTTGGAATTCCCACTGCGTGGCGGCGGTGACGGACGACCTTGCCGCGCAGCTCAGCCGTGCCTGTGAGCTGGCGGAGTCCGGCGACTGGAAAACCGCAGAGAAAATCACCCGTGCCGCCCAAGAGCAGTGGGAGGACGCTACCGGCTACCTTTACACGGTACTTCCCCATTCCAGCACCGACGCAGTCGAGGTGGGCTTCCACGAGGTGCTGGAGTTCCTCACCTGCCAGGAGAGCGGAGAATATTCCGCAGCCAATGCAGTGCTTATCGCCCATATACGCCTGCTGTCAGACATGGAACGCCTTACCCCCAGAAACCTGTTGTGAACAAAAAAATGCGGCGCACCGGATGGTGCGCCGCATTCTGATACAGCTTGCTTTTTCTATCAGGAGAAGTTCGCCAGAACGCTGTCCAGCTCAGTGCCGCTCGACACGGTAATCAGCACATCCACGATGCGGCCGTCCGTCATGCAGAGCATATGATACTGGTCCAAACCGTCGGAAGAAACGGGCATAACCTTATAGGTCACGCCGCCCAGCTCCCGCTCAAAGGTATCGCCCACAGTGCCTTCCGTTCCCATCTGGGCGGACAGCACGGTGATGTAGTTGTCCAGAGACAGGATGCCGCCATCCTGCGTCTTGACCATCATAATGATAACGTTGTCGCCGTTGTTGGCGTCCAGCGCCATCATGTCATAGACCTCATCGTCCTCGATGGAGATTTCCGTCGCGCTGGAACCCATCATGCTCAGGATGGTGGCGTCGTCCATTTTGGTCCAGCTCTCAGGCATGGTGAACGTGAGGCCCAAGGACTCGTTGGTGTAAACATTGTCCGTCCAAGTGCCGCGGGTCAGGGTGACCTCAGGGGCGGGCGTGTTGGACTCCTCCGGCTGCTTGCTCTCCTTCGGCCCGCTGCTGCAGGCGGTCAGGGACAACACGAGGGCCGCAGCCAGAACAAGGGCTGCCAGGGTACTTCTCTTCTTCATCTTACTTGTCCTCCAACAATTTATTCAGTTCACGCATAAAGGTATCTATGTCCTTGAACTGTCGGTAAACAGACGCGAAGCGGACATACGCCACCTCGTCCACACCTTTGAGCTTATCCATGACAAGCTCTCCGATTTTGGCAGAGGGGATTTCCCGCTCCATGTCATTTTGCAGGATTTGCTCGATTTCGTTGACGATGCTCTCCTGCGTTTCCACCGGGACGGGCCGCTTTTCGCAGGCACGCAAAATGCCCGCAAGCAGCTTGCTGCGGTCAAAGCTCTGACGGCTCCCGTCCTTCTTGATGACAACCATGGGAAGGCTCTCCATGGTTTCGTATGTTGTAAATCGCTTATGGCACTCAAGGCATTCCCTGCGGCGGCGGATGCTGGCGCCTTCGTCCGCGGGCCTGGAATCAACTACTTTGCTCTCCAAATGCGCACAGAACGGACACTTCATAAATTGCTCCTCCATCTCCATATCTTGTGAAGCCGGAAGCATTATACCACAACGTTTACCAAAATGGTAGTCTTTTTTGCATTTTGTATAAAACTTTTCTGCGTGGGTATCCTAATCCCGTGTAAGGAGGTGAACCTCATGCAGAACAATAATAATCCTCAGAGCAAGAATCAGACTCCCCAGGGCCAGAACAAGAACCAGACTCCTCAGGGCCAGAACAAGAACCAGACTCCTCAGGGCCAGAACAAGAAGAAGACCCCCGGTACTGAGAACAAGAACGACCAGTATCAGTCCCGCTAACGGGAAAAGGCTCCGCCGCAGAGAGGTTTCGCTCTCTGCCGCGGGGCTTTTTCTATCCCTTTTGCCCTTCATGTTGCTGACAGAACGCTCCATCAGTTGCGACAAGCCACCGTGATATGGTAAGATAAGAATGTGATAAAGATTTTGGGGGAGAAAACAGGATGATTTTACTGATAGCAGGCGCGTCACATACAGGGAAAACTGTACTAGCGCAAAAGCTTCTTGAAAAATATAAATACCCATATCTTTCGATTGACCACCTGAAAATGGGATTAATCAGGAGCAAAAATACAACGCTTACTCCAATGAGTGATGATGCAGCACTAACATCTTATTTATGGCCTATCATAAGAGAAATAATAAAAACCGCAATTGAAAATCAACAAAATCTTATCATTGAGGGCTGTTACATTCCTTTTAATTGGGCGGAAGATTTTGAAGTAAATTATCTTCGATATATCAAATACCGTTGCCTGGTAATGAGCGAATCGTACATACGGCGCAATTATCACAATATACAGGCGAACGCTCGTACAATAGAAGCGCGATGTGATGATTCCGGCTATACAATGGAGTCCTTGATTCATGATAATGCGGAAAATTTAAGAATGTGCCGGCAATATGGTGCAGACTACTTTTTGATTGACAACACTTATCAAATTGATTCATTGATACAGATGTTTTGACTTATGAATCATAGCAAAGAATTACGAAAGTTGAGTATTGACACCGCAAAAGGTGAAGGGGAGCTTTTTCTTTCTTCCTTGACATTTTTGCCCCGCTTTGCTACAATTTCTTTAGCCTCATCGGAGGGTACCGCCGTATGTGCGGCGTGCTGGATAAGATGACGTGCCTTGCGCCGTTTCTTATCCGGCTTTTTTCTTATTCAGGAGGGATTTTGATGCAATCTCGTTCGCTGACGGAGGGAAAAATCGGGCCGGCGCTGCTGCGCTTCTCGCTCCCCTTCCTTCTCTCCAGCCTGTTGCAGGCATTGTACGGCGCGGTCGATTTAATGATTACCGGTCAATTTGCCGGCACCGCCGCACAAGCCGCCGTGGCCACCGGCACACAAATCATGCAGATTGTAACCGGTATCACCTTGGGACTTGCCACCGGCGTCACCGTGCTTATCGGCCATAGGGTGGGCGCACGGGATAACGAAGGCTCTGCCTCCGCCGTCGGCTCCGGCGCCATCACGCTGGTAGTGCTGGCCGCAATTCTCACCCCCGTTCTGCTCCTGTGCAACCATTTTCTGGTGTCCTTAATGCAGGTGCCGGAGGTAGCAGTGTTGTCCGCCCGTCAATACCTTTTTGTCTGCTCCTGCGGTATTCCCTTCATTATGGGGTATCATGTAATTGGCGCCATTTACCGCGGGTTGGGCGACTCCAAAACGCCGCTTGTCTTTATTGCCATTGCCTGCGGCCTCAACATTATAGCGGACCTCGCCCTTGTAGGCGGCTTAAAATTGGGGGCGCTGGGCGCCGCCCTTGCCACAGTGGGCGCGCAGGGCATCAGCTTCCTGCTGGCTCTCCTCTTCATTGCCAAGCGTGGATTTCCATTTCCCTTCCAGCGTCGACACTTTAAACCCCGACGAGATGCGGTGTCCCGCATTGTCAAAGTCGGCGCTCCGCTGGCTCTGCAAGAGGCATTGGTCACTCTTTCCTTTCTCATCATCACCGCTATCGTCAACTCCATCAGCGTGGACGCCTCCGCCTCCGTGGGCATCGTGGAAAAAATCATCTACTTTACCATGCTGCCGCCGCTGTCCTTTGGCTCTGCCGTGGCCGCCATGTCTGCCCAAAACATCGGCGCAGGCCGTCCTGACCGCGCTTTTCAAACCGTGCAAAAGGGCATTCTCTACTCCCTTATCTTCGGCGTGCTGGTGTGTGTATATTGCCAGTTTCTACCCCACACGCTAACCGCCATTTTTTCCAAGGACGCGCCCGTCATCGCTATGGCGGCCACCTACCTGCGCTCTTATTCACTGGATTGTGTTATGGTTTCCTTTGTGTTCCCGTTGAACTCTTATTTCAGCGGTCTGGGGCGTTCGGTCATCGTCATGGCGCACAGCCTCATCACCACATTCCTTGTGCGTATTCCAATCTCCTATATTGCCAGCCGCACCGTAACCACGTCTCTGACCGGAATGGGCTTCGCGCCGCCCGCGGCCTCGCTGGCATCTGTCGTCATCTTGGTGGTGTACTTCTTCATTTTGAGGAAGACCGCGCCGGAGTTGTTCCGTGTAGGGCAGTCTGCCGCCTCCTAAAGCTACTCCATATGCCAAGAAAAAGCGGACCGGAATTCCGGTCCGCTTTTATCCTATCGCGGTATCAGTCTTTATATGACTCGTAAGCACGCAAACATATTTTGTACGTACCACTTTGGCAACACTCATGCCAGCTACAGAGCAATCCGCCATATGCGTGGGGACAGAACCCGCTGCAAAAACGTGCCGACCGACGCGTACGAAGTTTTCATTTCAAAGTGAAAGCGTTGGCGTAGGGGCAATTCACTTCACACCGAGTATGTTCAATACGAAAGGGTGGCGTGCTGCAAGGCCGATGGAACCAAAATAAAAAGCCACGCCATAGGCGTGACTTTTTATTTTGGTACGGCTGAAGGGATTCGAACCCCCGACCTTTTGGTTCGTAGCCAAACACTCTATCCAGCTGAGCTACAGCCGCATACCCTGCCAGTCCATTCCCAAACTGACAGCTTCATTATATTAGCACACCCTTCTCCGCTTTGCAAGACTTATTTTCCGGTTTTCACAAATTTTTCTTCCTTACTGTTCCAAAAGGCCCAATTTTAGCTTCCATAACAGCACACGCCGCACCGACTCATCCAGCCGTTCCTCTGTAATGCGCCCCGACTGCACTGCTTCCAGCACAGCGGGATACTGCGTTTCTACATCGCTGCAGCAGAGCAGGTCGTTGCCCGCTTCAACCGCAAGCACTGCCGCCGTTTCTCCGTCGGTAAACTGTCCGATGGCGTCCATTGCCAAATCGTCCGTTATGACTACGCCGTCAAATCCCAACTCCTCGCGCAGGATACGGTGTACCTCCGGCGATAGGGACGCAGGCAGAGCGTCATCCATGGCAAACACGATATTATGGCTCACCAAAACGCCGCCCGCGCCCGCTTCTATCCCCGCCCGAAACGGCACAAAATCTGCCTGTTCAAAGGTTTCCAAGGCCCTGCGGTCATATGCAATTCCGGTGTGCGTGTCCGCATTGTTCCCATAGCCCGGAAAATGCTTCAGCACACTGCCAATTTCCTTTTTGTTCATCGTCTCCACGATGGCGGATACACATTCCCCTACCGTCTCCCCGTCGCCGCCCAGCGACCGGTCATAGATGAAATCACTGCTGTTATCCGACAAGTCGCATACCGGAGCCAAATTCACATTGATACCCAGCGAAAGCAGCAATTCCGACTTCTCTGCCGCATCTGCCCGCAAAGCGTCCAAGCCGCCATTGGCATACACCTCTCTGGGCGCCTGAAACGGCTCTGGCCGGAAAGCAGGATAGCGGCTCACACGAACAACTGTGCCGCCTTCCTCGTCTACCGCAATCAGCATCGGCACTTTAGCAGCCGCCTGATAGGAAGCAACCCGCTCACGCACCTGCTGAGGCGTGCAGTCTTTGAAATCACGTCCAAAAAGAACATAGCCGCCCAGCGCATACCGCTCTGCAAATGCACCGCCGCCGACCTCCGGGCAACGTGCTAAAAACATCTGCCCCACCTTTTCCTCCACTGTCATTGCAGCAAGCAGCTCGTCCACTCGATTCTTCGGCGTAAGCGCCGGAGCTGTTTGCGTGGGGGACGGTTCAAAGTTGGGAGACGGTGTGCTGTCCTCCTGGCCGCCTGCGGTACAGCCCGCCACGGCAAAAAGCAGCAGCATTGCCAGCGCCCACAGGGCAATCCTTCTTCTGTTCATGCTAAAATCCCCTTTTTTGGGTAGTCTGTCGCAAATATCCGTTGGTTAAACATGAAAAAGGCGGGCGGGAATACTCCCGCCCGCCACTTATGTGCGTGCTCAGCAGCCGCAGCCGTCGTTGCAGCCGCACCCGCCGCAGCAGCCGCCACCGCAACCGCAGCCACCGCCGCAATTACCGCCGCAGCCAAAGCCGCTGCCACCGCAGCAGCACAGCAGGATGAGAATGAGGATGATCCACAGGCAGCCGCCGCCGCCCCAGCCGTTGTTACAACACATAGTGAAACCTCCCGAATGAAGATGGAGGCCTTTGGTTTGGCCTCACTTCATCGTATGCCTCTGGGAGGTATGTGTGCGTCAAAGCAGAGCAGAAAATCTGTGAAGGATGGCCGCCACCTGTGCACGGGTCGCCTGTCCGGCGGGCTGCAGTCCGGTTCCGGTCCCCTGCACCAGCCCCTGCGCCACCGCCCATTTGAGTCCGTCCTCCGCCCAGGTCGATACGCTGCGGTAGTCGGGGAAGGATGTCAAACTGCCGGTGGGTTTAACAGACAGCTTGGCATAATCTTTGGCATAACGGTAAATCAGCGTGGCCAGCTGTTCTCTGGTGATGGTGGCATTCGGCTGGAAGGTTCCGTCAGGATAGCCCAGCACCAATCCATTCCCATTGGCCCACACCACAGCGCTTGCATAGTAGGCCGAAGCGGGCACATCACGGAAAGCCGTTCCGCTTCCGCTGACAGTTGGATTGCCCGCCAGACGGTAGAGCACTGTGGCCATCATGCCGCGGGTCATGGCGCCTCCTGGGGTGAAGGTCGTGTCAGTCGTGCCGTTGTATAGCCCCTTCTCATAGACAAAGCGCACGTCCTCATAGTACCAGTCCGTCGTTAAAATATCAGAGAACGGCAGGGGCTTTGCGGTGCTTGCGCGTACGGTGCCGCTTCCCTGAATGGCGACAGTCGCCGTTTCGCTCACAACTGTAAAGGTGGCTGAGGTGTTCTCCGCAACAAGGTAGCGGTGGTTGGCTGTCAGGGCTGTACCGGAGGCCGCTTCGCTTCCGGTGGTCACATCCACCACTGTGCCGCCATGAGAAAGACGCACAGTGCCATTCTGCACCACCAGACCGGAGCCGGTGGAAACCGTCACCTGGTCTTCCCGCTTGAGCGGGCACACCCCTGTGCTGCCCGGCGCCGTGCTTCCGCCCACCTGGGACAAGTACGCCTGAGCTTTCGCCTTGAGCGTATTCTCCGCCGCAGTATAGACAGCCGCCGTCTTTTCCGAGGCACGGGTCTTCATCTGCGCCGTGACAGTTGGAATGTAAGTGCCTTCCAAGTAGCTTTTGGAAACCAGCGGGTCGGACGCGCTTCCGCCCGCAGCCATCGCAGCGGCGCAGCCGCCGAACAGGAGCAGCGCCAGAATCACGCCGCCTATCTTTCTTGCTTTCATTCTTCTGAAATCATGTAGCTGAGGGCCAGCAGGCTGTCTGCGAAGTGGACGTTTTCCACCACGGTATTGCCGTTGTCTCCAATGTCCAAGTCCGTGTTGGCGAAGTTCCATATTCCCTTCACCCCGCAGCTTACCAGCAGCCGCGCCACGTCCTTTGCATTAATTTTGGGCACGGTAATCACACCAACGTCCACATGGTTGCTCTCCAAGAACGCTCGCGCCTCACTGGGGTGGCGGATAGGTACGCCCGCAAGCTCCGTCCCAATGATTTTCTCATCCACATCAAAGGCTGCCAACAGCTTGACGCCGTTTTTCCCGAAGTTAAAGTTGCCAATCAGCGCCCGGCCCAAGTTACCCACGCCAAAAATGACCGCAGTATGGCCCTCGTTCATGCCGAGGATGTCTGCAATCTCTCCGCGCAGTGTCTCCACATTGTACCCATAGCCGCGCTGGCCGAACTCACCGAAGCAGGAGAGGTCCTGCCGAATCTGCGATGCGGTAAAGCCCATGGCCTTTCCCAGCGCATTGGAGGAAATCCGTGCGACCCCTGTCGCTTGCAGCTCTGTCAGATGCCGGTAATAACGGGGCAGGCGTCGGATGACTGCATTAGAAACTCGACTTTTCTTCATTCTCTTCCATCCTCTCAAGGGATAAATCCTTTTATTTAGTGTACCGCAACCGTCGAGACTTGTCAAACCGTGAAGCGGCTTTTCGGGAACAGAGATGCTGATATAGTCAATAAGCTATTCAACGCATTTTCTTCCTCAAAACAACGGCGGGGCAGCTTTACACTGCCCCGCCGCTCATTACATCATTCTTAAAATTTCCCGCTTCAGACGGGCGATAATACGTTTTTCCAGGCGTGATATGTAAGACTGGGAAATGCCCAACAAATCAGCCACTTCCTTCTGGGTTCGCTCTCGGCACCCGCCCAAGCCGAACCGCAGGGTGATAATGCGCTTTTCACGCTCTGACAACTTTTCCATGGCGTCGGCCAACAGCTTGCGGTCTACATCCTCTTCAATGGGGCGGATAACCGTATCGCTCTCCGTACCAAGAATGTCGGACAGCAGCAGCTCGTTACCGTCCCAGTCGGTGTTCAGCGGCTCGTCAAAAGAGACCTCCACCTTTTGCGACGAGGTCTTCCGCAGATGCATCAAAATCTCATTCTCAATACAGCGGGAAGCATAGGTCGCCAGCTTGATATTCTTGGCGGGCTGATAGGTGCCGACCGCTTTGATAAGCCCGATGGTACCGATGGAAATCAGGTCCTCAATATTGATGCCCGTGTTCTCAAAACGCCGGGCGATATACACCACAAGGCGGAGGTTGCGCTCGATAAGCTGTGCTTTTGCCTTCTCGCTTCCCTCCCCCATGCTGGCAATCAAAGCGCTTTCCTCTTCCCGGTTCAGCGGCGGCGGAAGAACGTCGCTTCCGCCGATATACATGACCTCATCCGCAAACCAAGAACGCACCCATGCCGTCAGGCGCTTAAACCATAAAATCAGAGCCGTCACAAAAGTTCCCATCCTTCCTCTAAATTGCGCCAATCAAAGCGCAGTGGCTTCCGCAGTCAGATACCGCTCCCGGCGACAATGCAACCAACAGCACGCCGCAGTCTTTTCCGTCCACCGTTACCCTGTCAGGCCGCAGGCAGAGCAGCATCCCCCGCTCTACTCCCACCGCCCGATAAGGCAGCAGGCGCAGCCGCCCGCGCAGCTTTCCTTTGGACAGGCGTTCCAATGCCCCCGCAGGGTCTTGCAGTTCAACAACGGCCGGTGCTTCTCCCGGCGGAAACAGCGGCAGCAGCCGCATCCCCTCTGCTACCAGCACCGGCTTTCCGGAAACCGGGTCAGTCAAAGTGTTGCCTGTATCCACCAGCGCGTGGAAGGCCACCCTGCGCCCCAGAAGCTCCACGGTGACAGGCACCACTGCTCCCCTGCTTCCACCGTGGGCGCTCAGCTTGCGCAGAAGTGTTCCCAGCACGACATAACAGACCGCTGCAGCCAATAAAACAACCTTGAGGTCTACCCGCGGGAACAGGATGCCGCCGTGAAGCCCCACCGCTTTGCCGCCCAGCAGGCCCAAGACCAAAACAGCGCCGCCCAACGCACAGGACAGTGCCAAAAAAAGAGCCAGCAGCCGGAAGAAGCGCCGCGCTCCACCGAAGGATACCAATGCCATCAACACCGCCGCCGCCACTTGACAGGCGATATGGTTCAAAAAACCCAGTCCCGGCAGAAAAACGGCGCAGGCATAGAATGCGCCCAGCGCCGCCGCCAGAGCAAAGCGCAGGCGGTGAAGGGCTTCTCCTGCAACCCGCGCGGTACACAGCAGCAGCAGATAATTCACCACCAAATTCAGGAGGAAGAGCGAGTCGATATAGATTACTGTCATGGCCGTCCCTCCCTGTCCAAGCTGAGTCCTATTATACGAAAGCCGCTCCTCAAAAAAAGTCATAATCGGGACGAGGACAAAAAGAAGGAGACGGCCCTTGAAGGACCGCCTCTGAAACGGCGCCGGTCAGACGGAAGAATTGTCCGGCGGCAATATTTTTTTGATGTTTTTCTCCGCTCTGCTGCGGGGCAGCATTACCTCATGGCCGCAGCCCTGACAGCGCAGCTTGAAGTCCATCCCAACCCGCAGCACCAGCCACCGCTTGTTGCCGCATGGATGCTCCTTTTTCATCTCCAGCACATCGCCCACCGCAATCTGCACAGTCATTCCTCCCCATTGTGGTATGTATATCGCAAGTTCTTCCCCTCTTCTGCATATAAGTGATTGCATAAAGCAAACCCAGAGAGAAGGGAGAAAAACATGATGGATTGTTACCTGCCCGAAGGGCGTCCCAGCACCACCCGCCGCCCCGCCGACGACGCCCTCGCCATCCTTTTGGACGCTTACAGCAGCGGACAGATTTTAGAGGGGCAGGCCATAAGCTGCAGCGCCGACCACGACCTGACCGTGCAATTCGGCAACATAACCGGCGTCATCCCCCGCGTGGAGACCGCCCTTGGCATCGAGGAGGGCGCCACCAAAGAGATTGCCATCCTCTCGCGCGTTGGAAAGCCAGTTTGCTTCACAGTTATTGCCATCCAAGAGAAAAATGGTATGCTTTCTCCAGTCTTTTCCCGCCGGGCCGCACAGCGCGCCGCGCTTCAGCATCTCTACACCCTGCCGGAGGGCGCAGTTCTCTCAGCCACCGTCACTCATTTGGAGCCGTTCGGCGCTTTTCTGGATGTGGGCTGCGGCGTGGTGACGATGCTCGGCATTGAGAACATCTCCATCTCCCGCATTGCGCACCCCGCTCAACGTTTCACTCCTGGGCAGCAGGTTTATGTCATACTAACAGGCAAAGAGCCGTCGCGCGGCAGGGTGACCGTCTCACACAAAGAGCTGTTGGGCACCTGGCTGGAAAACGCCGACCTCTTTTCCCGGGGCATGACCGTGAGCGGCTATGTGCGGGGCGTCAAAAGCTATGGTATTTTTGTAGAGTTGACCCCTAACCTGTCTGGTCTTGCTGAGATGCAGGAGGGAGTCCTCCCCGGCGACCGGGTATCCGTTTTTCTCAAAGCTATTCTGCCGGAAAAGCGAAAAATCAAGCTGCTCATCATCGATAAGCTGCCTCCCGCAGAAGCAGTGCCGCCCTTGCGCTATTTTATCACAGAGGGACAGGTAAGCGGCTGGCAGTACGCCCCCGCCGTCAATCCTCACCCTTGATTTCGTCCCAATAGCGCTTGGCCGTCTGTTCCGTCTTATTCGGGCCAAATTCATAGTATCGGGTGCCGACCAGAGTGTCCGGCAGGTATTGCTGCTTTACATAGTGGCCGGGGAAATTGTGGGGATAGAGATAGCCCTGCTCCCGTTCCATGCCCGCGCTGTCGGCGTGGACGTTCTGAAGCTGACGTGGGAACTCCCCCGCTTTTCCCGCCCGAACATCCGCCATGGCGGCGTCGATGGCGGCGCACACGCTGTTGGATTTGGGCGCTGTGGCCAACAGCACCACCGCCTGCGCCAGTGGGAGCTTCGCCTCCGGCAGGCCAAGCTGCAAGGCGCTGTCGCAGCAGGCCTTCACAATGGCAGCCGCCTGGGGATATGCCATGCCGACATCCTCACTGGCTGAACACAAAATACGGCGGATGGCGGTGATGAGGTCGCCCGCCTCCAGCAGCCGCGCCAGATAGTGCAGAGCGGCGTCCGGGTCGGAACCGCGCATGGACTTCATCAGCGCAGAGGCCGTGTCAAAGTGATTATCGCCGTCCCGGTCATAGCGCATGGCGGAACGCTGGGCCACCAGTTGGGCGTCCGCAAGTTTGACAGGCAATTTTCCTTTATGCACTTTACCGGAGCTGAACAGCAGTTCAACCGCATTGAGCGCCTTTCGCACATCGCCCCCACAGGATGCGGCGATATGCTCCCGTACCCCCTCCTCGCACTGTGCCTCGACGTTCAGACGTTTCTCCATGGCGGCAATGCCCCGGTCAATGGCGGGAAGTATGTCTTCTGCCGTCACCGTTTTGAACTCAAAGACCGTGGAGCGGGACAGAATGGCATTAAAAACATAAAAAAACGGGTTCTCTGTGGTGGAAGCAATCAGGGTAATGTCGCCGCTCTCGATGAACTCCAGCAGGGACTGCTGCTGCTTTTTGTTGAAGTATTGAATCTCGTCCAGGTAAAGCAGCACGCCGTTGGGGGCCATCAGGGTGCCCACCTCGGCAATCACGTCCTTGATGTCGGAGAGGGACGCCGTGGTGGCGTTCAGGCGGCGCAGAGTGCGGTTTGTACGCTGGGCGATGATGTTGGCCACGGTGGTCTTGCCCGTACCGGAGGGGCCGTAAAAGACCATGTTTGGCACTTGCTCACTTTCGATGATACGCCGCAGCAGGCCGTCCTTGCCCAGAATGTGGCGTTGGCCCACCACCTCGTCCAGCGATTGGGGCCGCATCTCATCCGCCAAGGGGCGATAACTCATTCCGCTCCCTCCTTCCTGTCCTTCCAGTACCACCACTTCAGCTTTTCCGGCTCCCGTTCCCGATGCTCCGCATAATAGACGGCCAGCCGATAAACGTACAGCACGCACCGGTCCAGCGGGCCGCCCTCCAGTGCACAGTCCCGCAGGTACATTTCCTCTGGGTCTTGCCCCGCAAGGCTTTCCACCGTGGTATAGCCAAGGCGGTTCAGGTGAGCCTCCATGTTTGGCCCGACGCCCGGAATTTGACGCAAATCACCTGCCATGGCGCTCCCTCCCCTCCAATAATACAATAGGGCGAACGGAAAAACCGTTCGCCCTATTGTAACATATGTTCGATTATTCGTAAAGGGGATATTTGCCGCACAGCTCGCCCACCTGCTTGCGGACGGCGTCCGCCTGCCCCTCAAAATCGTGGGCCACGGCGCAAATCAGCTTTCCGATAACCGTCATGTCCTCTTCCTTGAAGCCGCGGGTGGTGGCGGCGGGGGTGCCCACCCGGATACCGCTGGTGACAAAAGGCTTCTCCGGGTCGTTGGGGATGGCGTTCTTGTTGACGGTGATATACACCTCGTCCAAACGGCGCTCCATCTCCTTGCCGGTAATGCCGCTCTTGCGCAAATCCACCAGCATCAGGTGGTTGTCGGTGCCGCCGGACACCAAGTCCAGCCCGTTGGCCAGAATGGAATCCGCCAGCGCCTTGGCGTTCTTGACAATCTGCTGCTGGTAGGCCTTGAATTCCGGCTTCAGCGCCTCGCCCAGCGCCACCGCCTTGGCCGCGATGATATGCTCCAGCGGGCCGCCCTGGCTGCCGGGGAAGATGGCCTTGTCAATCTTCTTTGCAAGCTCCTCGTCATTACAGAGAATCATGCCGCCGCGGGGGCCGCGGAGAGTCTTGTGGGTGGTGGTGGACACCACATCGGCGTATTCCACCGGATTAAGGTGCAGTCCGGCGGCCACCAGTCCCGCGATATGGGCCATATCCACAAAGAGATACGCGCCCACCTCGTGGGCGATGTCTGCAAATGCTTTGAAGTCAATAACGCGGGGATAGGCGGATGCGCCTGCAATAATCATCTTGGGCTTGCACTCTTTGGCCAAAGCACGGAGGGCATCATAGTCGATATAGCCGTCAGCATTGACGCCGTAGGACACCATTTTATAATTGCGGCCGGAGAAATTCACCGGCGAGCCATGGGTCAAATGACCGCCCTCGGCCAAATTCATGCCCATTACGGTGTCGCCCACCTCGCACAGCGCCTGATACACCGCATAGTTGGCGCTGGCGCCGGAGTGGGGCTGCACGTTGGCAAACTTGGCTCCAAAGACCTGCTTCGCCCGCTCCCGCGCCAGATTTTCCACCACGTCCACGCACTGGCAGCCGCCGTAATAGCGCTTTCCGGGATAGCCTTCTGCATATTTGTTGGTCAGCACGGTACCTGCGGCAGCCAGAACGGCCTCGCTGACGAAATTCTCAGATGCAATCAGTTCAATGTTGCGGCGCTGACGGTCATACTCCGCACGCACCGCCGCCCCAACCTCCGGGTCTTGGGCAGTCAGAAAATCCATCCATTCCTTGACCATACCGGGCCTCCTCATGATTTTATATCGCTTTTTGTTTCTTTTTATGATATTATGATATTAAATCCCCGTCAAGAGGTGAATGTGGATGAAAAAAGAGCAAAAAGCCGCCCTGATTGTGGACGCTTTGAAACAAGTTTACCCCGACGCGCTCTGTTCCTTGCAATATCAAAAGGATTACGAACTGCTGTTTGCCGTCCGCCTATCCGCCCAGTGCACCGACGCACGGGTGAACATGGTCACCCCGAATCTGTTTTCCCGCTACCCGACGCTGGAGGCCTTCGCAGAGGCCGACCCCGCCGAGGTGGGCGAGGTCATCCGCTCCTGCGGGTTCTTTAATACCAAATCCAAGGATTTGGTGTTGTGCGCCCAGATGCTTCTCCGTGATTGCGGCGGCAAGGTGCCCCGTGAAATGGACGACTTGTTGAAGCTCCCCGGCATTGGCCGCAAGACTGCCAATCTGGTGCGGGGGGACATTTACAGCGAGCCTGGCAGCGTGGTGGCGGACACCCACTGCATCCGCATCGCAGGCCGCCTCGGCCTCACCGACGGCACCAAAGACCCCGCCAAGGTGGAAACCCAGCTCCGCAAGGTACTGCCGCCGGAGGAGTCCAACGACTTTTGCCACCGTTTGGTGCTGTTCGGGCGGGACACCTGCACCGCCCGCGTGGCTCACTGCGAGACCTGTCCCTTGACGGAATGGTGCGACCATTTCCGCACGGCAGGCAGGTCGGATGCGAAGAAAAAAGGAGTTAAAGCATGAAGAAAGCCGACTTGAAATGTCTGCGCTGTAATCTTATCATGAAAAAAATGGGAGATGGCTCCCTGATGCTGTCAGAGTCGACCGCCCTGGGAAGATATACCTCCTCCAATCTGGCCATCACCGCTTATAGCTGCCCTTCCTGCGGAAAACTGGAATTTTTCCGGTGGGGCTGCCCCGATTTTGAGGATGAAGTCGTTGAAATCGAATGCGAATACTGCAAGAAGCTATATAACATTCGTGACCGAATCTGCCCTCATTGCGGAAAATAAGGATACTGGGACGCCAAAGCGTCCCAGTATCCTTTCTTATTGCGCCAGCGTACCGTTTTCCGTCTCCAGCAGCAGCAATACCTTCTCCTCCTGCCCGCTCTGGGCATTGACGTAAACAAGGCAATGCCCGCCCTCCGGCGTTTCACATGCGAATTCATGGCACAGCACCTCGTACTCCCCCCGTGTCGGGATGAGCGCCAACCTGTGGGACTGAATATTCAGCGCTGTGGACAGATTCTCCTGCGCAGCCCGCTCCGGCACAGAGACCTTTTCCAATGTGCGGACACAGTGGTTTGCCAAATAACCGGCACACTCCAGCCCAACCACCCTGCCATCTACCAGTGAGACCTCCACCTTGACCAAATCAGGGTAAAGCAAAACGTTGTCCTGCACGGCTGCAAAGCTGATGGTAACCACATTTCCATAGGTCATCCAATAGCTTGGCTCCATGGCGTCAAAGCCATGACTGGAGAGATAGCCCTTTGCCTTCTCCACACCTTCCTCCGCTGTCAGGACTGCTTCCCCTTCCGTGGCGCTTCGGAAGAAGGTGCTCACCTGGCCGCCCTGGTGAGTCACCTCGATATAATACCCCCCTGACGCTTCGTCGCTCTCAAAGCCGTAAGAGGGCAGTTCGCCCTTCCCGTTCGAGATGAGCGTAAGCTGTTCCTGCGTCAGTCCGAGGGCGTCTGCGGCAATCGCGCGGGCAAATTGAGTCGAAACTGCCTCTGTTCCCTCCAGCATTTTCGGCTTTCGGTCAGTCAAATGCTCTGAGAAGGGGCCGTCGTACACCAGCGCCGGCATCTCCGGCAGGTCGGCCTCCACCGTCTGGTAGATGGAACCCGCATTCTGAGCGCCTCCCTCCTCTCGCCAGCGGGCCAGACGGCTTTCCGCTTGAACCAGGTCTTGAGGCGTCAGCGCGCCTGCGTTCATGTCCGCTTGCAGCTCGTCCAGCATGACAGAAAGGGCCAGAATATTCTCTGCCAGTGCGTTCAGGGTCTCCCGTTCCTCCGTCGTGCACGAGCCTTTTCGGGCGACGCTTCCCGTCAGATAATAAAGGTAGTCCCCCGTCTTCCCCAGCAGCGCCGTCGTCTCCTCCAACGCACCGTTGGCGTCCGACAGGCCGCCCATGGCCGCTTGAGCCGCCTCCGAGCGTTCATAGCCTTCGGTCAGAATGCTGACCAGCAAGCCCTGCGAGGTGGTGAACCGCCCCTTTTGCAGAGCCGCGCTCAACTCGTCCACCGCAGTGGTCAGTTCACCAAACGCATGGCGCTGCTGGTTTTCCAACAGCATTTGATAGTGCGCTGCTCGCACATGCCCCCGCACTGCAAAGCCGCCCACCACCGCAAACGCCGCCGCTAAAAAGGTCACACATAGGACTCTTCCCTTTTTGGACATCACAACCACCCCTTTTTTGCATAGCCTGTCCAAAATAGGAGCGCTCCATACCGTCACACCGTTTTGCGGCGCAAAAAAAGACACAGAGCGTTTCCGCTCCGTGTCTTTTCTCTTTATCATTCAAACGTGATATTGGAATTGAGGGGTACAATGTTGACATAGCTCTTCCCTCGGCCCAGCGCCAAGGGCGTACCATCCTCATTTGTATAGACAATGGGCGAATTGCGGTCTGCCTTGCTCCAGCAGATGGGAACGATTTTCCCGCCGCAGGCAAAATAACCTTCGCCGCCGTCCAGTTCTACCGTAATATGGCCCAAGCTGTCTCCCGTCAGGTTGCAGGCGGTCTTCAGCACCAGCACATTGGTCACGGCGACCTGCTCGCCGGTGTTGCCGTCTATGTAGTCCTGTCCGTACTCCTGCACCAGATAGGTTCCGCTCTCCTCATCATAGTTGAATACGCCCGTCTTGTAGTTGGAAAACGGCACCGTCAGCGTGACTGCGCTCCCGCCGCCTGCAGGAGTACCGTCGTCCACAAAGGTCTGGCCATACTGGTAGCCGCTGGCGTGGGTCTTCTCCACCTTTTCGGGCAGATACTGGAGAATGGCCTCGCCGGTGGTGACCACGGTGTGTTCATAAGCCATATTGGCCTTGCGCTCCGGGTCACGCCACATCATATTTCCGCCTGGGGTTCGGCTCTCATAGCCGCCGCGGACACAATCAAAGGCGTCCACGCCCCATGACTTGATTTTAGCATAAGCATCCTCGCTGCCGCCGGCGTGGATATAAAGGGCGTCATGGCCAAGAGCCAGTTCAAGATAATAAGGTCTGGAGGAACGAATAGAGCCGATGATACCCAGTCCCTCCACTGACTGATACACTGCCAGCATTCGGGTGATACCGCCCTCGGCAGGCACCTCATAGATAATGTCGGCGTCTGAATTTCCCTGCTGGGGCAAGGCCCCCTTCAGGTTGTTCAGCATGATGGCCACCGGACGCGCATCCAGCCACTTCTCGTCCATGGGCAGGCCGGTCAAGGGGTTCTCCGTCCCGTCATAGGGCAGGTCGGCCGTATCAGTCGGCGTTGGCGTAGGCGTTTCCGCCGTATCGCCCCCACAGGCACTCAGCAGAGTCAGCAGCATTCCCGCCGCCAGCAGGAGTGTGAACAGTCTTTTTTTCATAGTTTGCCTCCCAAAGCGTTTGCTTGCTTCCATGATACCCCTCTATCCCGCCCCTGTCAAGGCAACTCGAAAATCGTCGAAAATTGCCTCTTGCCCTTCGCCGCGTTTTTGCCGTATAATGAGCACAACGGTTGAAACAGCAAGGAGGGAAGCGGCGTGGCACGTATCGGCTTTATTCAAAATGAGCTGGACATCAAGCTTTTGGTGCTTTACATTATGGACCGCGTGGCCGCGCCCATCGGCTTCTTTACCTTGGTGGATATGGCTACCTGCGACGAGGGCGTGGACTATTTTCAGCTCACTCAGGCCATCAATCATTTGGTAGAAACGGAGCATCTCGCCCTTACTGACGAGTTGTATGCCATCACAGAGAAAGGCCGCCGCAACAGTGAGATTTGCGAGAACAGCCTCCCCTTCTCTGTCCGCGCAAAGTGCAACAGCCGCTTACAGGAGCTGAACGCCACCCTGCGGCGGGAAGCCCAGGTGCAGGCCTCCGTCACTGAACGGGAGGACGGCGGCTGCACGCTCACCTTATCGCTGGACGATGAAAGCGGCAATTTGGTCAACCTCTCCCTGTTCTCCGGCTCGAAGGAACAGGCGGAAAGGCTGGCGGAGGGCTTCCGCCGCAATCCAGAGCGGGTCTATCACAGTCTGCTCTCCGCTTTGAAGCAAAGCGCCATCGAAGAGGCCTGACCCTATCTTATGCTGTCCTTTCGTGGGACATACCCCTCTGATTCATCAAAAAGCCGGCCCGGTACGTTGTACCAGGTCGGCTCTTTTACTATTACGCTGGTGGAGTGCTTGGCTGCGTCTTTACCACCACGTTTTCCGCACTGAGCCGCTCTGTCAGCTCCTGCACCAACGCGTCGTGAATCAGGCACCGGGTGCCAAGCCGTCGCCCGGTGTCCGCAAACACAATGACAGCGGGGCTTTTCCCCGGAAACATATCCAGTATCTTTTGAATCATGTTCCATTGGAGCGAATTCTCGGCAGGTAAACGAATGTAAAGGCGTTTTGCCTGCTCCTCTTTTTTGTCGGAAAGCGGCGGCTCCTCCGCACCCTCGCCCAGCGGGCGAATTGTGTCGCACAGAAGCTGCGGCTCCTTCTCATCCCGCACGGAGATGCGTCCGGACGCCACAATGGGACTGCCGGAACGGATGTAGTTCCCACTTTCGTTCAGCAGGCGGTTAAACACCAACAGCTCTATAGAACCGGAGGCGTCCTCCAGCGTCACATAGGCCATCAGGGTATTGTTGCGGGTGGTCTTAGTCTTATAGGACGACACCACGCCCGCTATGGTCACCTTCTGCTCGTCATGGTAGGTGGTTGGGCCGTTTTCCTGCCCGAAATCGCTCATGATGGAGCCGATGCCCACCGCCCCCATCCGCTTGGCGGCGTCCCGATGCTCGTCCATGGGATGCCCGCTCAGATACAGGCCGGTGGTTTCCTTTTCCATCTCCATCAATTCCCGGCGGGAAAACTCCGCGATGTTGGGCATGGGCGGCTCCTGCGCAGCGGAGGGCTCGTCTCCCCCGCCGCCGAACAGGTCGAACTGACCCTCTAAATTCCGGCGGGCGCTGGCGGCGATGCCGTCCAAAATCTGGCCGTACACCTGCAAAAGCTGGGCGCGCTTATAGCCCATGCTGTCAAACGCTCCGCATTTGATGAGGTTTTCCACCATGCGGCGGTTCAGGTCGGCACCATACATGCGGCTGCAAAAATCCGTGAAGGAGCTAAACGCGCCGCCGTTCTTCCGCTCCTCCAGCAGCGACTTAACAAAGCCCCTGCCCACACCCTTGATGGCCACCAGACCAAAGCGGATATAGTTCCCTGCCACGGTAAAGGTCGCGCCCGACTCGTTGATGTCAGGCGGCAGCAGCGGAATGTCACAATCCTTGCACTCCGCGATATACTCGGCCACCTTATCGGAGGAGTCCAGCACCGAAGTCAGTAAGGCCGCCATGTATTCCTTTGTGTAATGGCACTTCAGCCATGCGGTCTGGTAGGCGACGATGGCATAGCATACCGCATGAGCCTTGTTGAAGGCATAGTTGCCGAAATCGTAAATCTCGTCGTAAATCTCGTTGGCCGTCTGCTCCGGTATGCCGGAGGCCACGCAGCCCGCGATGCCCCGCTCCGGGTCGCCGTTCACAAAGGAATGGCGCTCCTTCTCTATCTGCGCCTGCTTTTTCTTGGAGATGGCACGGCGCACCATGTCCGCCTGTCCCAGCGAAAAGCCCGCCAGCTTGCGGAACATCTCAATCACCTGCTCCTGATAGACGATGCAGCCATAGGTGATAGAGAGAATCGGCTCCAGCATGGGGTGCTTGTACTTGATTTTCTCCGGATTTTGCTTGTTGGCGATAAAACGGGGGATGGAGTCCATGGGGCCGGGACGGTACAGGGCAATGATAGCGGTAATGTCCTCAATATCCTTTGGCTTAAGGCCAATGCACACCCCGGTCATGCCCGCCGATTCCATCTGGAACACACCGGAGGTATGTCCGTCGGAGAGCATTTTAAAGGTCTCCGCGTCGTCGTCCGGAATGGAGGCAAGGGTAAAGCCCTCCACCTTCTGCGCCACCATTTTAACCGCGTCGTCCAGCACCGTCAGGTTGCGCAGGCCAAGGAAATCCATTTTCAGCAGGCCCAGCTCCTCCAGCGTGGTCATGGTGTATTGTGTAACCACCGATTCGTCATTTTTCGCCAGCGGCACATACTCGTGCACCGGCTTGCCAGTGATGACCACCCCCGCCGCATGGGTGGAAGCGTGGCGGGGCATCCCCTCGATGGCTTTCGCGGTATCCACCAGGTTCTTGATGCGTTCGTCGCCCTCATAGAGGTCACGGAACTGCTTGGACAGCTTCAGCGCCTCCTCCAGCGTGATGTGGAGCGCCCCCGGTCCGCTGGGTATCTGCTTGGCGACTGCGTCTACCTCGGCATAGGGGAAGTTGAGGGCGCGTCCCACGTCTCGGACGCCGCCCCGCGCCGCCATGGTTCCAAAGGTGACGATTTGCGCCACATGGTCTTCACCATATTTTCGGTTGACATAATCAATAACCTCGCCTCGGCGCTGGTAGCAAAAGTCGATGTCAATATCGGGCATGGTGACGCGCTCCGGGTTGAGAAACCGCTCGAAATAGAGGTTATATTTCATGGGGTCTACGTCGGTGATGTCAAGGCAGTAGGATACCATACTGCCCGCTGCACTGCCGCGCCCCGGCCCCACGGGGATACCGTGGCGCTTGGCATAGCCGATAAAATCGGACACGATGAGGAAGTAGTCCACAAAGCCCATACGGCGTATCATATCCATCTCATATTGGAGCTGTTCGCGGTAGGCCTGACCTCCCTCTGGATAACGGCGCTCAAAGCCCTGCTTGCACAGCTTTTCAAAATAAGCGTCTGGGTCGGTTTCCCCCTCCGGCAGCTTAAACTCCGGCAGGTGATGAACACCAAACTGGAACTCCACGTTGCACAACTCTGCAATTTTCGCCGTATTCTCCAGCGCGTCAGGGTGCTCTGGGAACAGCTCGGCCATCTCTTCTTTCGACTTGAGGTAAAATTCCTCTGTCTCAAACTTCATCCGCCCGGGGTCGTCCACCGTTTTGCCCATCTGGATACACATGAGCACGTCTTGGGTTTTAGCGTCGGCGTGGGTGAGGTAGTGGGCGTCGTTGGTACACACTAACGGAATCCCTGTCTCCTCATGGAGCCGCAGGATACCGGCAATGACCGCCTGTTGCTCTGGGATATGGTGGTCTTGCAGTTCCAGATAATAGCCGTCCTCACCGAACAGCTCCCGCATTTCCAGCGCGTGAGCCTTGGCTCCCTCATAATCCCCGTTCCGCAGCCGCCGGGGTATCTCCCCTGCAAGACACGCCGACAGGGCAATCAGGCCCTCGCTGTGCCGCCTCAGCAGTTCTAGGTCAATACGGGGCTTGATATAAAAGCCTTCGGTGAAGCCGCAGGACACCAGATAGGAGAGGTTATGATATCCTGTTTCATTGCGGCACAGCAACACCAGATGGCGGGCTTCCGCGTCCAGCTCATGCACCCGGTCAAAACGGGTTCGGGGCGCAACATAGACCTCGCAGCCAATGATAGGCTTGACGCCCGCCGCCTTGGCCGCCTTGTAGAAGTCGATGACGCCATACATAACGCCGTGGTCGGTGATGGCCACCGCGGTTTGTCCCAACTCTTTTGCCCGCTCCACCAAGCCCTTGATGCGGCAGGCGCCGTCCAGCAGAGAGTATTCAGAGTGTACGTGCAGGTGGACAAAGGACATATCTGCCGCCTCCTTTTCCGGTTATTGCAGGCACATCAGATAATCTGATGGCGAGTGCCGCACTTGGGACAGATTTTATAGCCGCCGCCCGCGTCCTTCCATGTCTTGTCGCTGAAATTTTGGCCGCAGGCCTTGCACTTATTGTTCATCAGGCGCAGAACATAGGTCAGAAACCATACCACCAGCGGGAGGCGCAGGAGCGTGGCGTCTTTTTTGATGAAACAGTAAATCAGGACGACCAGCATAATTGCCGCCGCCAGAATATTCAGCCGCATCCAAATTCGATTGATTCTCATGGTTTTTCTTCCTCCACATCTTTACATATCTCAAGGCTGCGAAAGCGCAACAAGCTTGCGCAGGCGATGATTCAAACAGGATTTTGTCACAGGCGGGTCGCACAGCGCCGCCAGTTGGGTCAAGGCCAGCTCAGGATGCTCCAACCGCAGACGCGCCGCCTCCTGAAGCTTGTCCGGCAAGCTGTCCAAGCCCACCGTTTTTTCCAATCTTCGGATGGCCTCCGCCTGCGCCATGGACGCATCCACCGTCTTGTCCAGATTGGCGGCGTCACAGTTCACCCGCCGGTTCACGGAAGAACGCAGGTTCTTTTCCAGCTTGGCGTTCATAATTTCCATGGCGGCCACGGGCGCGCCGATGGCGGTCAGGAAATCCTCAATGGCTTCGCTCTGCTTAAAGTACAGGATATAGTTGGATTTGCGGGTAGTGCTTTTCGGTTCAAAGCCTGCCTCCTGCATCAGCGTTCCCACCTCTCGGCTCACGTTGAAATGAGGGGTGGTCAGTTCCAAATGATAGCGCTTTTCCGGCGCCGTGACGGACCCCCCCGCCAGAAAGGCCCCGCGAAAAAAGGCAATACGCCGGGCCTCATCCTCCAGCGCGGCAAAATTCACATGGTGCGCCACCTGGCCAGACAGGTCAAGGCCATAGGCCTCGCAAACGGTTTCAATTTTTTCAGGCTGAGTGAGCAGGAAGGTCTGCTTGCCGACTGCCCCCTGCTCCGGCTGTTGGTCAAAGCGCAGCTTAAACGCCTTATAAAACAAGGTGGGAAGCCATTGGGCAAACGCTTCGCATTCCGTGATAATACGAATTACAGACGGCGAAAAGCTGTTGCTGTAAAGCAGGACGCCGTAAGCCTCCGCCTGGGCAAGCCCCTTCTGTCCCGCCGATGTGCGGCACAGCTCCCGCTTGGTCTGGGCGGAAAACGACATATCCACTCACCTCTGCTTCCCGTTGCTTTCAATGATGTACTCGTCCTCTTGGTTGAAAATACGCATGGCGCGCTCGTCATAAAGCTCCATAACGGCGGCCGCCAACAGGGCGGATGAATGCCGCGCCAAATTGGAATGTTCCGTGGTCAGCGGGCGTTCCACCAGCTCTACGCCAAGCGATTGCAGCCGTTCCCGGTCAATATGGATGGGCGCGGCGTCCTCTTCCCGATACCGCTGTTGAAGCTCTGGACTGACTTGTGCAGAGTTCGCCAGGCAAATATCCACGATGCACCGGTCTCCATGCTCCATCAGGGCGGCTACATGGTCGCCCGCCGTCATACCCTCCGTTTCGCCGTCCTGGGTCATGATATTGCAGATATACACCTTTAGCGCGTCCGACTGGCACAGCGCTTCCGTCACGCCGTCCACCAACAGGTTCGGAATTACGCTGGTATAAAGGCTCCCCGGCCCCATCAGGATAAGGTCCGCCTCCTCAATGGCCCGCAGAGCCGCAGGCAAGGCCGCCGCGCGCCCCGGCTGAAGCGCTACCCGTGCAATCCGGCAGTCCTGCTCCTTCTTGAAACGGAATATCTTGGACTCTCCCACCACGCGGGCGCCGTTTTCAAAGATGGCCTCCAGCGCCACATTGGCATTGGTCACCGGCAGCACCCTACCGCTGATGGCCAAAACCTCGCTCATCCGTTCCACCGCCTGGTCGAAGGAATCGGAGATGCCGTTGAGAGCCGCCAGCAGAAGATTGCCGAAGGACTGCCCTGTCAGGCTGCCCTCCGCAAAACGGTAAGACAGAAGCTGCTGCATGATTGGCTCCACATTGGAGAGCGCCTCCATGCAGTGGCGGATGTCCCCCGGCGGCGGCATATTCAGGTCATGCCGCAGCATACCGCTGCCGCCGCCGTCATCGGTGACGGTAACGATGGCAGTCAGGTTGTCTGTATAATTCTTCAGGCCGCGCAGCATGGTAGAAAGTCCGGTGCCGCCGCCAATGGCAACCACCTTGGGGCCTCCGTCCCTGCGCCGTTCCACCCGCTCGGGTGCTGCTTGCATCGTCTACGCCTCCTTTGGCGCTCTGCTCCTCATGCTCTTGTCATATCCCGATGGTTCTCTGAAACGCTGTACCCCTTCTGACGGATATACGCGGCCAGCGCACGGGTGACCGACACAGACCGGTGCTTTCCGCCCGTACAGCCCACCGCGATGACCAGCGCACTCTTACCCTCTTCTACATATTGGGGCAGCAGGAACTCAAAGAGCTTTTCCAGCCGCTGCATAAATTCCTTGGCCGACGCAGTGTCCATCACATAGTGGTACACATCATCGCTGATACCGGTCTTATTGCGAAGCTCCGGTACATAAAAGGGGTTAGGAAGAAAACGTACATCCAGCACCAAGTCGGCCTCAATGGGCAGACCATACTTGAAGCCAAAGGAGAGCACGTTGATGCTCACGGCCTTTTCATCGCTTTCCCTGCCGAATAAGCGAAGCACCTCTCCCCGCAGCTTGGCGGTGGAGAGCGTCGAGGTGTCGATGATATAGGCCGCCCGCGCCCGCACAGGAGCAAGCATCTCCCGCTCTGCCGCCACCGCTTCCTGAAGGGAGCTTCCCTCATGGGACAGGGGATGGTTCCGGCGGGTCTCCTTATACCGTTTGATGATGGTCTCCTCGTTGGCCTCTACAAACAGGATTTTATAGTCGCAGTTCATGGCGTTTAAGGCGTCCAGCGCCTGAAAGAGGCCATCGAAATTTCCGCCGCCCCGAATGTCAGTGACCAATGCCACACGCTCATATTCACCGTGGCCTGCCATACACAGCTCCGCAAACTTGGGAATCAGCGGCGCGGGCAGATTGTCCACGCAGAAGAAGCCCATGTCCTCCATAAATTCTACGGCTTTGCTTTTGCCTGCCCCGGAAAGACCGGACACAATGACAAATTCCATGGGAACACCTCACTTTACGCTGTGGTCAAAGCCCCAGCGTCTTAACTTCCATCTCAAGCCGGACGCCGGTACGCTCCTCCACGGTACGCTGCACGGCCTGCACCAGCTCCAACACGTCACGGCACGTTGCGCCGCCCCGGTTGATAACAAAGCCCGCGTGTTTTTCCGATACCTGCGCGCCACCCACGGTAAAGCCCCGCAAACCGCACTGGTCAATGAGCGCCCCCGCAAAGTGTCCGGGCGGGCGTTTGAACATACTGCCTGCGCTGGGATACTCCAGCGGTTGCTTGGACGTACGCCTCTCCCGCAGCTCATCCATTTTAGCGCGGATGGTATCCCGATTTCCTGGCTTGAGCGCCAGTTTAGCCAATAAAATCAAGCGCTTGCCGTCGCTATATATGCTGGTACGGTAGCCCAGCTTCAGCTTCTCCGCCGGAAGCTCTTCCACCGTTCCGTCCTCCGAAACATGCCGGACAGAGCGAAGCACCTGCGACATCTCCCCGTCATAAGCCCCCGCGTTCATGGTGACCGCTCCCCCTAGCGTGCCGGGGATACCGTGGGCAAATTCCAGACCTGTAAGACCGTGCTCGCAGGCAAACACCGCCAGACGGGACAGCAGGACGCCGCTCCCCGCGGTCAGCTCGCCCTCTCCGCTCAAGCTAATTTGATTCATGCGCTCCGCTGTTTTGATAACCAGCGCCGCCACCCCATCGTCAGAGACCAGCAGGTTGGAGCCGTTGCCCATCCAGATAACAGGGATACCCAACTTTTTTGCTGCTGCGGCGGCCCCGATGGCCTCCTCCTCCGTGGCTGGGACAGCCATCAGCCGCGCCGGGCCGCCGATGCGAAAGGAGGTGTGGGCGCTCATCGGTTCCCGCTCCCGCAGCTCCAGCGCAGGAAAGGCGGTTTGCAGGGTTTTAATCAAGGCGGAAAAATCCAACATTTCGGCAGTCCTCCCGCAGTTGTTTCAAAATGGAGCGGAGCGGCCGTCATTCCAGCAGGGCCGCTCCGATAATGCCCGCATCATTGCCCAGCTTGGCTTTGACAATGCGGGTCTGGGGGCCTTCATGAGTGAAGCGCTCCCCCTCTACCAGTTTCCGCAAAGGCAGCAAAAAGTTTTCATCCTTTTCGTTGCTGATTCCGCCCCCAAGGCAAATAATTTCGGGCTGCAAAATATTGATGAGATTGGCAATGCCTACGGCCAGATAGCGGAGATAGCGGTCAACCGCCCGCTTGCCCGCCGCGTCGCCCCGTGCTGCCGCTTCAAAGGAAGTGCGCCCGCTGACGTGGCCGCTGTCGCCTCCCGTCAATTCCCACATGAGACTGTCCGGCTCCGCTTCCATTTCTTCACGCGTGATGCGCTTCAGCCCTGTGGCGGAACCGTAAGCCTCCCAGCAGCCCCTGCGCCCGCAGCCGCATTGCCAGCCATCGGTGGCTTCCACCGCCATGTGTCCTATCTCCGCGCCCGCTTCGTTGGCGCCGACAAAGAGCCTGCCGCCCAAAATGATACCGCCGCCGATACCGGTGCCAAGGGTGACAATAACCGCGCTGCCACATCCCTTCGCGGCTCCCACAAAATGCTCTGCCAGCGCAGCGCAGCTTGCGTCGTTGCCCAGATAAACGGGAATATCCCACGCCTGCCGGAACAGCGTCCGCACCGGCGTATGGTCAAAGGGGATATTGGGACTGTGGTAGATGACCCCCTCAGCGCTGCTGATAGCGCCGGGAACGCCCATGCCCACTCCTTCGATTTGGTCAAGCGGAACGCCGCTTCGCTCCGCCGCCTCCTTTGCCACGCGCACAATGTCGGCGCATATCTCCTCTGGGGTACGGTTTGCCGCCGTAGGCGTGCTGGCGCGGGCGAGGATATTCCCCTCGCCGTCCACCACGCCGGCCGCCAGATTGGTGCCCCCTACATCGATGCCGATTTTCATTTTCGGTAGCCTCCCGTGCGGTATGGGCGGTCCACTTTGGTCATGATGCCGCTCATACGCTCGGTCAGCTCCTCCGCCGCATTGAAGCCCATCCGCTTATCGCGGTTGTTCATAGCGGCCACCTCCACGATAACGGCCAGGTTTCGTCCCGGACGCACCGGCACTGTGATAGAAGGAATGTTTACCCCTAAAAGCTCGGTGAACTGCCGGTCGATGCCCAGCCGGTCATAAGCCTTGGTGCTGTCCCACTGCTCCAGATTGATAACAAGGTCGATGTATTTCTCATCTCGGACGGCGCTCATACCGAACAGGCGCATCACGTCAATGACCCCAATGCCCCGCAGCTCCATATAGTGCCGGATGATGGCGGGAGAATTGCCCACCAGACGGCTGGTTCCGCTGCGCCGGATTTCCACCGCGTCGTCGGCAATCAGCCGGTGGCCGCGTTTCAGCAGCTCTACCGCCGTTTCGCTTTTGCCCACGCCGGATTCGCCCATCAGCAGGCACCCTTCGCCGTAGACCTCCACCAGCACGCCGTGGCGGGTGATGCGGGGGGTGAGAAAGTCCTTCAGGTACACCACCAAGGTGCTCAACAGGCTGGAGGTGGATTCCTGCGTGCGCAGCACCGTGCGGTCGCACTGCCGTGCCATCTCAAGGCATTCGGGGAACGGCTCGCCGTTCCGGGCGATGATAAAGGCCGGAATGGGATGGGCAAAAAGGGCTGCGAAACGTTCCCGGCGTTCCGTGCCGCTCAAAGTCGTGAGGTAGGCGGTCTCCTGCCGGCCGATAAGCTGGAGCCGGTTGTCGTCAAAATGCTCGAAAAATCCGCTGAGGGACAATCCGGGACGGTTGACGCTTTCGGTGGTAACCACGCACTCCTCCATATCCGTGCCTGCGTGGAGCACCTCCAGCTTGAATTCCTCGATGATGTCGGTCAGCTTTACTCCGGTTTCGTTCATCATAAGGTTTTGCGCCTCCCTCTATTCTTTGGTAACGGCAAAGGGCGATAGTATGCCAGTGTGATTCGTAAATGTTATTTCCAGTATATACGCCGCAGGCTTGTTTGACAACTCTTTTCCGCCCTTCCAGGGCGTTTTCTTGCCCTGTTTACCCTTAACGCGGTAAAAAGCAAAGGAATTTTGCAAAAACGCTTGCTTTTTTCTTTTTTGTCTGCTATTATATGAGCCGATGCTTTTAAAGCGTAAGATGACAAGCGAGGAGGTTCAAGCGAAATGGCCAAATGTGAATTCTGCGACAAGGGCGTTGTGTTCGGCATTCAGGTTTCCCACTCCCACCGCCGTTCCAACCGTCCCTGGAAGCCTAATGTGAAGCGCGTCAAGGCAATCGTGGACGGGTCCCCCCGCCATGTGTATGTCTGCACCAGATGCCTCCGTTCGGGTAAAGTCACCCGCGCTGTGTGATTGCACATACGACAAAATGAAAGCGCCGCATCCTTTCGGATGCGGCGCTTTTTGCTGTCCTCAGCCCCAGCCTGCGTCTTCAATCTCGTTCTTCTTCTCGCGGGTCATCAGCTCTTTGACCACGGAATTCACGTCCTTACCCTCATACAGCACGGCATAGGCTGCCTCGGTGATGGGCATCTCCACGCCGGTCTTTTCCGCCAGCGCTTTGGCGTTGGCCGTGGCGAAATAGCCCTCCACCACGCCGTTGATTTGTTTGATGGCGTCCTCTACCGGAACGCCCTGTCCAATCAGAATGCCGCAGCGGCGGTTGCGGGAGTGCATGGAACAGCAGGTGACAATCAAGTCGCCCACGCCGGCCAATCCGGCAAAGGTGTCCTTATGGCCGCCCAGCGCCACCCCCAGACGGGCTGTTTCCGTCAGGCCGCGGGTCATGAGCATGGCCTTGGTGTTATCGCCATAGCCCAGTCCGTCACAAATACCGGCGCACAGGGCGATGACGTTCTTCAAGGCCGCGCTCAGCTCTACGCCCACGGGGTCTGGGCTGGCATATACACGGAACCGTGGACTCATAAAAGCGTCCTGTACGGTCTTTGCAGCCTCTTCACAGGTGGATGCCGCCACTACGCCGGTGGGCACGCCCCGGCCCACCTCCTCGGCATGGGACGGGCCGCACAGCGCCACCACCGGATGAGCTTCTCCCACTTCCTCTTCAATGACCTGGTCGAGCCGCAAGGAGGTGTTCTTTTCAATCCCTTTGGAGACGGAAACCACCACTGTGCCGGGGGCCATATGTGCCTTCAGCTTGCGGGCGGTCTCACGAATGGCGAAGGACGGGGTGGCTAACACCACAAGATTGCAATCTGCCACGCAGGCCATGTCGGTGGCATAGTGAAGAGCCTCCGGCAGCGGGACGCCCTTCAGCATGGGGTTCTCCCCCGTTTCCCGCAGGACGCGGCTTTCTTCCTCGCTGTAAGACCAGAGGGTCACATCGTGACCGTTCTCCACCAGCAGCATAGCAAGAGCCGTACCCCAGCCGCCGCTGCCAAGGACTGTAATTTTCATCGTCGGTTCCTCCTTGTCTTTTTAAGACGCCCGGCGCGGGCGGAAACCTACTTCTTTTTATGGAGGGAGAACTTGCTCTCCTCCCCTTTCAAGATGCGCTTCAGGTTGCCCCGATGCTTCCAGAACACCAATCCACCGATAAAGGCCGCCAAAATCAAAATGACAATATCGCGGTACACAAACCAGGAAGCCACAATAAAGGACAGCGACGCCCAGATGGAGCCGAGGGACACCCAGCGGGTAACGGCGGCCAATACGATAAAGCCGCCCCACACCACCAGCGCAATTCGCCAGTCCATCATAATGGCGATGGTGCCGCCGGAAAGAATGCCCTTACCGCCCTTAAAGTGAAACATACATGGGAACATATGCCCCAGCAGGCAGAAAGTGCCCGCCCAGTACT
>JAAWDI010000029.1 GCA_022793685.1 Oscillospiraceae bacterium | reverse complement strand
CCTTGGACATGTATCCTCCCCCATTTCTGAAAAAGTTGGCAAGCTACAATATATATGGTATAAGTGCAAAAGTCAATGGATTTCGCCGATTTGTTCCAGGGAGATGCTGGGAAACCACTTTTCCGCGAAATCCACCCGCTCTACCGTGAAGGTTTTGCCTGCCAGACCGGCTAAAACACCGTCCGTTCCTTCCAAAGGGAAGGACAGCTTATAGGCGTACAAGGCCTGATGTTCCGCGCCGTATTTTTGTCTGTCGGAAGGGCGGCCATACTTCCGGTCGCCTAACAGGGGATGGCCCGCATGGGCAAACAGCGCCCTGATTTGGTGGGTGCGTCCGGTGACCAGCTCGCACTCCACCAACGCCAGCCCATTCTGCACGGCGAGGGTGCAGTAACGGGTGACGGCCAGCTTGCTTTTCTCGCCAGCCTGTTTGGAGATGGACACCTGATTTTTGGCCTCATCTTTGGAAAGATACCCGCGCAGCTCCCCAGCGGCAGGGGAGGGCGCGCCGTGAACGATGGCCAAATAGCGCTTGGAGAGGGTGCGCTCCTTGATTTTTTGGTTCATTTCCCGCAGGGCGGCGGCGTTCTTCGCCGCGATGACAATGCCCCCAGTGTTGCGGTCGATGCGGTTGCACAGGGCGGGGGCGAAAGAACGCTCTTTGTAAGGGCTCCACTCTTTCTTTTGATAAAGGTACGCCTGTAAATGGGTGAGCAGCGTGTTGACGCGCTCTTCTTTATCGGGATGCACCACCATGCCGGAGGGCTTGTCCAGCAGGAGAATGTTTTCGTCCTCATAGACGATGGTAAGCTGAGGCTTGAATACGGTGAGGAAGGTGTTTTCACGGGTGGGGGTTTCAAAAAACTCGTCGTTGATGTATAATTGTAACAGGTCTCCCTGCTTCAGCCGCACGTCGCGGGCCGAGCCTTTTCCGTTGACCTTGACCCGCTTCAGACGAATGTACTTCTGAGCAAGGGGTGCGGGGAGAAGGGGCAGCGTTTTGGCAAGCCAGCGGTCAAGCCGCTGTCCGGCGTCATTGCCGCCGATGGTAAATTCCTTCAAAGCCTGCGCCTCCCCTGTGTTTTTATAGAGACAGCGTACCATATTCCGCGCGTTCAGGCAAGGGAAATGGGCGTTTTCCACAAGCAGACGGAGGGAAAGAGGCCATGGGGGGGAACTTTTTCTCAAAAAGTGCAGGAAAACGCAAGAAAACATTTGACAACGGAAAGGAATTTCAATATAATACTCGCTGTACCATTGCGAGCATTTGTTCCAAAGTGTCATTGAGGTGTGTCATGCGGCTTGATTTGCGCAACATCATCAATACCCCCGGTGCGTCCGTCCCGTTTGATTACGAGCTGGACCTGTCCGCCGTGGAATTGAACGGTGATTATCCCATCCCCGGCCCCGTTCGCGTGGCAGGGACGGTGCGCAACGCGGCGGGCGCCCTCACCTTGACCGGAACGGCCACAACCACCCTGCGGCTTCGGTGCGACCGCTGCCTCAAACAACTGTTGAGGGAGCATACCGCAGTGCTGGACTGTCTGCTGGCGGAACGGCTTGAGGACGAAGAAAACGACGAAATCGTTTTGCTGGAGAACGGCGCGCTGGACTTGGACGAGCTGGCATACAGCGCCGTCATCTTGGCAATGGACACGAAAATCCTTTGTTCAGAGGACTGCAAGGGCTTATGCAGCCATTGCGGTGCGAACCTGAACATAGGCCCATGCTGTTGCAAACCCGAACCCGACCCACGTTTTGCGGCGCTTGCGCAGCTATTGGATGATAAAACGGAATAGGCGAGAGAGAGCCTGTTTAAGGAGGTGTCACCAATGGCGGTTCCCAAGGGTAAAACATCAAAGGCAAGACGCGACAAGCGGCGCAGTTCTCACTGGAAGCTGGAGACTCCCGGCGTCGTCACCTGCCCCAAGTGCGGGACGTACCACCTGCCCCACCGGATGTGTAAAACCTGCATGACCTATAACGGCCATGAGTTTGCCAAGGCTGAGGCGGCGAAGTAATCAAATAGCGCGAAAAGAGGAGGGGGCATGCCCCCTCTTTCCTTTTGCCCATTTTTGGGGTACAATAGCAGTTAAAGAAGCAGCTTTTCACGGCAGACGGGAGGTGCGTCATGAGCAAGACAAAGATTGTGGGCATAGACCCGCAAAGTCCGGCAGAGCGGGCGGGCGTCAAAGCAGGGGAGACCTTGCTCGCCGTCAACGGCCACCCCATTGCCGACGTACTGGACTATAAATTCTACACCTATGACCCAAAACTGACGCTGACCTTGCAGGGACAGGACAGCGTACAGCGGACGGTCTCCCTCCGCAAGGAGGAGGGCATGGATTTAGGCCTGAACTTTGAGACATACCTCATGGACAGCGCCCGTTCCTGTGCCAACCGCTGCATTTTCTGCTTTGTGGACCAGATGCCGCCGAATATGCGGGACACCCTTTATTTTAAGGACGACGACGCCCGCCTTTCCTTTCTCATGGGTAACTACATTACCCTGACCAACCTGTCTGACCGGGAGGCCCAGCGCATCATCGACCTGCGCATTTCCCCCATCAATATCTCCGTCCATGCCACCAACCCGGAGCTGCGCTCCCTTCTGCTGGGCAGCAAGCGCGCGGGGAAGGGACTGGAATATATGGCCCGTTTTGCAGAAGCAGGCATCACCATGAACTGCCAGATTGTGGCCTGTCCGGGGGTCAATGACGGCGAGGCTTTGCGTCAAAGCATGGCAGACTTGGCTGCTCTCCATCCGGCGGTGAACACGGTTTCCGTGGTGCCGGTGGGTTTGACAAAGTACCGACAGGATTTGCACCCGCTGGAGCCGTACACCAAAGAAAGGGCGGCAGCTACCTTGGATTTGGTGGAGAGCTTTGCTGAGGAGTGCGTGCAAAAGCTGGGCAGTCGGGTGTTCTGGTGCTCTGACGAGTTCTACCTCAAGGCAGGACGGCCCTTGCCGGAGGATGCGTATTATGAGGATTACACCCAGCTGGAGAACGGCGTGGGGATGCTCCGCCTGCTGGAGACTGAGTTCCACGGCGCGCTGCTGATGCAGGACGAGGTGGAGGCGGTATCTTCTTTCTCTGTTGCCACCGGCGTGGCGGCGGCGCCCTTCATACAGGAAATGATTGACAGGGCGGCGGGGAAATGCCATAATAAATTGGATTGCGCGGTCTACCCGGTGGTCAACCGTTTCTTTGGTGAAACCATCGACGTGGCCGGTCTGGTCACCGGCGGCGACCTGATGGCTCAACTCAGGGGAAAACCCTTGGGTGAGCGACTTCTGCTGCCAGTCAATATGCTCCGCCACGGCCAGAACGTGTTTCTGGACGACGTGACCGTCCCGCAGGTGGAGGAAGCCCTCGGCGTGCGGGTGGTGACGGTGGAGCAGGACGGCTTTGACCTGTGCGACAAGATTTTTGAAACGAAGTAAAGGAGGGGCTTGCAATGGCAAAACCTCTCGTTGCAATTGTGGGCCGGCCCAACGTGGGCAAGTCCATGCTGTTCAACAAGCTCTGCGGCAAACGGCTTTCCATCGTGGAGGACACCCCCGGCGTCACCCGCGACCGGCTGTATGCCGAATGTGAATGGTGCGGGCGGGTGTTCGATTTGGTGGACACCGGCGGCATTGAGCCGTCTGCCGACAGCGAAATTCTGGCCTTCATGCGCCGTCAGGCGGAGATTGCCATCGAGAACGCCACCGTTATTGTGCTGGTGTGCGACATCAAGACGGGCCTCACTGCATCCGACCAGGAGGTGGCGGGGATGCTGCTGCGTTCCCGCAAGCCGGTGGTGCTGGCGGTGAACAAGATGGACAAGACGGGCGTCACTGACCCGGATGTCTATGAGTTCTACAATCTGGGGCTGGGCGACCCCATCCCTGTTTCCGCCGTCCATGGCCACGGCACCGGCGACCTGCTGGACGCCTGTATGGCGCACTTCCCGCCGGAGGACGCGGAGGAAGACGTGGGGGACGACACCGTTCGGGTGGCCATCATCGGCAAGCCGAACGTGGGCAAATCCTCGCTGGTGAACCGCATTTTAGGGGAGGAGCGCGTCATCGTCTCCGACATGGCGGGCACCACGCGGGACGCCATCGACAGCACCTTTGAAAACGAGAAGGGCAAGTATTGCTTTATTGACACAGCGGGTATGCGCCGCAAGTCCAAAGTAGACGACCCCATTGAAAAGTTCTCCGTTCTGCGCGCCACTATGGCCATCGAGCGCAGCGACGTGTGCCTCATTATGATTGACGCCAACGAGGGCGTGACTGAGCAGGACACCAAGGTGGCCGGTCTGGCCCATGAGGCGGGCAAGGCGTGCATCATTGTGGTGAACAAGTGGGATGCCATCGAAAAGGACGGCAAGACCATGGACAAAATGCGGGACGACGTTCGCCGCGACCTCAGCTATATGACCTATGCGCCCATCGTGTTCATTTCAGCCCTGACGGGCCAGCGGGTGGACCGGCTGTTTGACCTTATCAACTATGTCAATGACCAGTCCGCCATGCGCATCACCACGGGAATGCTCAATTCGGTGCTGGCGGACGCCACCGCCCGTGTGCAGCCCCCCACGGACAAGGGCAAGCGGCTGAAGCTCTATTATATGACGCAGGTGGGGGTCAAGCCGCCCCATTTTGTCATCTTCTGCAATGAGGCGCAGTTGTTCCATTTCTCCTATCAGCGGTATCTGGAAAACCAGCTGCGGGCCACCTTCGGCCTGGAGGGCACCCCCATCCGCATGACCATTCGGCAGAAGAGCGACAAGGAGGGATAAGCGATGCCGAAGATGCCATATCTTCCGACTGCGACAGGCGACTTTATCGTCGCCTATATCGGCTCCGCGTGGTGGGTATTTCTGCTGGTGGCGGTGGTTGCTTACTTCTGCGGCTGCTTCAACGGCGCGGTCATCGTTTCCAAGTATATCCTGCGGGATGACGTGCGCACCCACGGCAGCGGCAACGCGGGTCTTACCAACTTTTACCGCACCTTTGGCGGCCCCCTGACCGCCGTGGTCATCCTCACCGATGTGCTGAAAGCCGTGGTGGCCGTCTGGGTGGGCATTCTGGCGGGACGTTACCTGCTGGCAGACGAGTACATGGTCATTGCGCTGATGAAGTACTGGGCGGGCACCTTCTGCCTGCTGGGG
>JAAWDI010000060.1 GCA_022793685.1 Oscillospiraceae bacterium | reverse complement strand
CTTTTCCCGCAGGAGTACCTGCACCGCCGTTTCTGCACCGTTTGGAAGGCCGCCCTCATATTCCATGGTGACGATATAATTGACATACTTCAGCTCTTTGACTTTACGAACTGCGTCATAGCACTTATGCACTGTGATACCGCTGGGCATCACTTTATTAAGCAGCTTTGGAACATCCCGCTTTGCTGTACCCTCCAACAGCCCAAACTCCAAAATTTCACACTTGCTGGAAAATCCCACGGAAAGCGGCAGCGCAATGGAAACAAAAGGGTGTGGGTTAAAGCCCTCCGTGTGCTTGATGGCAATCCCTGCCCGCTGAAAGGCCCGTTGAAAGGTTCGCATTAAGTCTAAATGGGAAATGTAGCGCGCGTTATCGCACTTGGAAAACAAAAGGCGCTGGTCAGGCATCACAGGCACCTCCTCCCGTCAGACTGTTAGCGCCGCAGCCAGTGCATTGCTTGCGGCAGTCTGGCGTGATAATGCACGCATAGCAGCGCTCCTTCTCCCGAAGTAAAAAGGCAGGCGATACGCCGGTAGACAGGTGGCTCCATGGCAGCGTTTCATTCTCGTTGCGTACGCGGTTGGCGTAAAACGCCATATCCAATCCACAAGCATCAAATGCCTTTTGCCACCGTTCCATGGAAAAATACTCGCTCCACGCATCCAGTCTGCCCCCAGACTGCCATACCCGCTCCAAGACCTTGCCAAGCCGCCGGTCTCCGCGGGAAAGGGCTGCCTCCACCAAGCTGGTTTCCGAATCGTGCCAGTTGTAGGTAATGGCGCGGTTGCGCATGTGCTCCCTCAAAAGGGTTACGCGGCGCACATATTCCTCCATGGTCACCTGTCCCTCCCATTGGAAGGGGGTGTGAGGTTTTGGCACGAAGCATGAGGTGGATACGGTAATGCGCACACCGCGGCTGCGGTTGGGCGTCGTTTCCCGCCAAGCCTCATATACCTTTTGCGCCAGTTCTGCAATTCCGAGAACATCCTCGTCCGTTTCGGTAGGCAAGCCCAGCATGAAGTACAGCTTCACCGAATTCCAGCCGCCGGAAAAAGCTGTACGGCAGGTCTTCAGTAAATCCTCCTCCGTGACATTCTTATTAATTGCATCCCGCAAACGCTGCGTCCCGGCCTCCGGTGCAAAAGTAAGACCGCTTTTCCGCACCCGTTGAAGCCGCTCCATCAGCCCCATAGAAAAGTTGTCCGCCCGCAGAGAGGGCAGCGATAAGCCAATATCACGGGGCTCACAGTAGTCCAGCAGACCGTCGCAAAGCATCTCCAGCGGCTTATAATCACTGGTGGAGAGGCTGGAAAGAGTCATCTCCTGATAGCCGGAAAACTGACAGGACTCGACCCCTTGCTCCACCAGCTTGTCCACACTCTTACACCGCACAGGCCGGTAGGCAAACCCAGCCTGACAAAACCGGCAGCCTCGGATACAGCCGCGGAACACCTCAAGCGTCACTCGGTCATGGACAATCTCTGTGGAGGGTACAATGGTCTTAACAGGATAATAAGCGTTGTCCATATCCCTGACAATGCGCTTTGTGACTGTTTGCGGAATCCCAGCCTGCGGAGTCACCGCAGACACCGTGCCGTCCTCGTGATAGCTTACAGCATAAAAAGCAGGAACGTACACCCCGGGCAGATTGGCCGCCTCATGCAAAAATTCTTTGCGGCTCCATTCCTCACGGTTCCGCTTTCTGGCAAGCTCCACCAGCTCCGGCAGTACTTCTTCCCCCTCTCCCAGCAGGAACAAATCAATGAAGTCCGCCAGGGGTTCAGGATTAAAGGCACATGTACCGCCGGCCACCACAATGGGGTCATACTCTCCGCGCTCTGCACTGTGAAGGGGCAACCCGCCCAGCTCCAACATATTCAGAACATTGGTGTATGCCATTTCATAGCCCAGTGAAAAGCCTACCATGTCAAAATCCTGAAGGGGGTCGCCGCTTTCCAGGCCATAAAGAGGGATGCCTTCCCTGCGCATCTCCGCTTCCATATCTCCCCAGGGCGCAAAGACACGCTCGCACCACACCTCCGGCATCTCGTTCAGTACGCCGTAGAGAATACGCATTCCCAGATTGGACATACCAATTTCATAGGTGTCAGGAAAACAGAACGCAAAGCGGAAATCCACCTTGCGCTTATCCTTCACCACTTCGCCATATTCTCCCCCCGTATAACGGGCAGGCTTTTGCACCCTTGGCAGGATGCGCTCCAAGATGCGATTCATGAAACAGGCTCCCCCAGTCCAAACAATAACGGTTCTTTTATTGTACCTGTTCAGACAGAAGTTGACAAGCCCTTTTGTTTACCAAATGCGCTGAAAATCCAGATTCCAACCAATAGCAAAGTGAAGTTTCCACGGGTATGCACCGCCTGCGCTGTTCCGGCAGCCACCAGTCCTACCGATAAGACGCGGCCCAGCATGGCGGAAATCGTCATGGCACTTTCTTCACCGATTAAGATGCAAAGCAGCAGGTAAAATGCCCGGCCACCGTCCAAAGGCAGCACGGGCAGCAGTTGAAAGCACCCCAACACCAAATTGAGCCCCGCCCACACCGAAGCGCCTAACCAGCCTCCAATCAGCGCAAGCGTCAGATTTACACATGGCCCTGCCAACGTACAAAACAGTTCCCTGCCATATGAAAGCATCTGCTTCCTGTCCAATACCATTTCCGCTCCCACTGCCGACAGCCGGAGCTTTGTGACCGCCCCTCCACAGGCAGAAATCGCGGCCAGGTGTCCCAACTCGTGGAGAATACAGGCGGCTACACCGGCCAAAAGCAACCTGTTATCCATGTAATACAGGAACGCCAACACCAGTAAAAATCCGCCGGTAATTTCAACCTTCCCCCAACGCAAGGCCGTCCTCACGTTTGGTTGGTTAAATAATAGAGTGGATTGAGCCATGTACCGTTCACCTTAATCTGGAAATGCAGGTGGGGGCCGGTAACTTTGCCTGTATCCCCCACCTCTGCAATCGTCTCCCCCATAGACACCTGTTGGCCGTCATGGACAAGTATCTTGCTGCAATGGGCATAAAAGCTTTTTATGCCGTTTCCGTGGTCTAACTGAACATACAGGCCATAGCCCTCACTTTCCCCCACAAAGTCCACTGTTCCAGAAGAAAATGCCCCGATGGGAGTGCCAATATTGGCTGCCAGGTCCGTTCCATAATGAAAGCGATACACGTCGTCAATCGGATGCGTTCGATAGCTGAAATCCGACGTTAAAGTGCCTTTGATTGGGTCCTGTGTCTGAAGGCCGCCCAAAGAGAGCCACGCCATGCTGACATTTTCCGGCAGTGCCTCGCCTGTGTAAGGTATATCCTGCACCACCGCACCGACGGGAAGCGCCTCCTGTTCCGCCGTGTGCTGCGCCTCATTCGTCAACTGATAGGCCAGCCGCCTAACCCGAACGGGCGCATTCGTCTCCACATAGCTCAAGGTTTCAGACGCCGCTTCACTGGCCGCCAACGCCTGATTGGTGGCCTGTGGCAATTCACTTCCTTGAGGCGGCATGGTTTCCGAGGGCTGTACCGTGGGCGTTGGGGATGCGTTGTCCGAAGGCTCTGCCGATGGTTCCAAAGACGGAAGCGGCGTCTGCGTGGTCTCTGCCGGACTCTGTGCGCCAAACACTGCTACGCAAAAATCCCCAAGCGTATCCAGTACAGGCGCACCGCCGCTGATAGCGTCCCCCGCTGTTGAAAAAGCCGTGCTGAAATCCACATCTGCGTGCAGTGCCTGACGGATATACCCCATAGCGTCTGTCATTTTCTGCGGCAAGACGCCTTTTCCTACAAAAACGGCCAAAAACAGCACAACCGACGCCCCCAACTGAATCAGCCTGCGCTTCTCCGTTCGGCCCAACTCTACTTTGCGTCCCCGTCTTCCGGCACTTTGCATCGCATTCGCCCTCCCCTTTCGTAAAGGTTTTTACCCTAAAGCCTATTCTGCTTTTCCTTGGGATATTACCAGAAAACGCTTGACAGATTACGGCTGCTTCACTATAATAAATTGCGTTCCCTTTCGGGGTGTGGCGAAGCTTGGTATCGCGCTTGGTTCGGGTCCAAGAGGCCCCGGGTTCGAATCCCGGCACTCCGACCAAAGGAAAGCCTTGAAATCTCAATGGTTTCAAGGCTTTCCTTTTTGTTTTCGTGTGTAAAATCGGGACGAAAATGGGCCAAAAGCGCACAAAAAAGCGCACAGCTTCTTTCAAAGCCTTGATACGCCTAAAGAAAGGGCGTTGTCAAATGGCAAATATCAGAGAAAACATGAAAAATGGCAAGGTGGTTTCCTATCGCTTTATTGTCTGTTTAGAACGGGACAGACGCGGTAAGCAAATCAGGCGCTATACCACATGGACGCCGCCAAACGGACTAACCCCCGCAAAGGAGCGAAAAGCCGCCGAGCGGGCGGCGGATGCTTGGGAACTGGAAATGCGAGAAGAATTCCAAAAGCAAAAGGAAGCGGAAGCAAAAGGCAGAGCATATGCTGTACCGCCAGAGAAACGCCGCGACAGCTTCACCGACTTTATCAATGACACATGGTTTCCCCTACATGTTCGCGGCGGCGAGTGCAAACCCACAACGATAGCCTTTTATCAGCATATCGCAAAGGTCATTACAGACTACTTTCAAGATGCTGTTTTGCAGGAGATAAGCCCGCTTGACATTCAGCGATACCTGACCTTCTTGCGGGCAGAGTATAAGACCAAACAGGGCAAGCACCTTTCCCCTAAATCCCTGCGTCACCAATACGGTACTTTGACCTCCATTTTTGGCTATGCGGAAAAGCACGACCTACTTGTAAAAAATCCTATGCGGCGTGTGGATGCCCCAAAGAAAGTGAAAAAGCCCATTGACGCACTAACCCAAGAGGAAGCAAAAAAGCTATTCCAGCTTCTCCCCCATTGTCCGCTTGACTTTCACTGTATTCTTCACTTGTTAATTACAACAGGTATGCGGCGCGGCGAGTGCATGGGGTTGAAATGGGGTGATGTTGACGAGGCAAACGGCACAATTCAAGTTTCACGGAATATTACCTATACCCCGGAAAGCGGTATCATTATCAGTACTCCTAAAACCGCAAACAGCATTCGCACCATCCCGTTAATGAATAGCACTTTACAACTGCTCCAAGAGCTAAAAAAGCAGACACAGAAAGCCCACCCGAACACCATTTTACAAGAAGCGTTCCTCTTCCCCCATACAGATGATATTTTCTCCCCCCGCGACCCGAACGCCATTACACGGAGAGTAAAACGCTTTATGAAGAACAACGGCTTGCCAGACTTGTCGCCACACGACCTGCGGCATTCCTGCGCTACACTGCTACTATCCCAAGGCGCGGATATTAAAAGCGTACAAGAGATATTAGGCCACGCTGACGCAAGCACGACCCTTAATTTCTATGTAAAGGCTGACCTCCAACAAATGAAAGCTGCAACAGAGAAATACGCCGCCGCATTCAATCTATAAAATCCAAGAGGACAGAGGAAACAATATCCCCTGTCCTCTTTTCTATTGTGCGGGGCTACCTTTCAGGAAAAAACAAAATTTCCTCTTCAATAGCCAAAATAGGTGGCACAGCCCTCCATGAAGTGTAGATTTTTCATAGAGGGCGGCGGCTATGCCGCCGCTCTCTCTTCCCTGACCTATCGCCGCATTTTGAGTTTTTGGAAAAATTTTGATATAATATATATAGAAGGTTGAGAAAAGCAAAAAACAAAAAGTTTACCACCGGGCTTTTGGTTTCTAATAATATATAGAGGCCAAAACTTTGGTGGTGAAAGGAGTATAGATGAAACCACTTCCCCCCGGTACATATACACGACAAGAAATGGAGGAAATTTTCCATACAACACGTTTAGACAGTATAAAGAGAAGCCTTGACCGCGCAGGATACAAATACGAAATTACAGGAAGGGGGAAAAATGCTGTTTTGACTATCATAGAGTAGCCTACCCCTGACCCGTTCGTGGTCTTTGCTATGGAAGAGTTGGGATGCGGGCGGGCGACCCGCTTTGATGATATGAAGGTCTATTATAGGCTCTTATTTACGGATGCTGACTTTCGCTACTATCCCTTTCCTTATCAGGCTATACTTATGGGACAACACAATATTTCCGTGTCAGGCGGAACCTTAACCAATTGGAAGAATAAACTGTTTGAAAAGGGCTTGATAGTGAAAGATACCACAGATTACCGCTATTTTCTTTGCAAAGCTGGAAAAAAGCCGCAGGAAATAAGCCGTGAAGAGTTTAGCACAATATGGCAAGCGTGCTTTAAGCATACAAAAAACGGAACCGAGCAACCAGAAGCTATAAAAAATATGAGTAATGAACACGGAGGCATACCGAACAAAATATGCGGCTTTTATGAAAGCGCACTCGAGCGGGAACGGATAGATAAACTTCGTTCTCTTTTGGATGTGTAATGGCGGGAGAGCCTGCGGCGCTCCCGCGTTCTTTTTCTTCATATTGCTTTGCAATATGAAGAAACTATGCAATAACAAGGCAAATCACCCTAAAACATATTGATTTCAAGCCGTTTTCGCTTTGTTTCTTCTGGATTTCAACGGAAAACACAGTGAAAACAGCCAAAATCAACCCAAACCACTCTGAAACAGCCGTATTTCTACCCGTTTCCAAGTAAATTCATCAGAAACGCAAAGAATTTTGTCTGATTTTATAAAAAACTCTTGACAATATATATATATATATATAATGGCTTGTGCGAAATTTGGGTTTTTTGCCCATTTTCGCACATTTTTTATTGTTTGGAGGTAGTATCATGCGCATTATTTTGGATACCGAAAAGAAAACAATCACTGTACCGTGGAACTATCAAAAGAAACTGGATGAGTACAACAAGATGGTAATGCAGATTTCCAATGATGAAACAAAGAAAAAGACGTTCAAGGGCTTTATTGATGAAATTTGGCAGGAATGCATGGAGGAGAGCGACAAACGTCTTGTGACTGGCAAAAAGCCCTCCTCTTCCGGAGCATCGAAATAAATGGCAAGGCGAATAACGCCGGAAGAAATCGTTGAAATGCACCGCCTTTATAATAGGCTTGGCAATTACGCGGCGGTTGGCCGTGAGATGGGACGGAGCGGTTCAACGGTTGCCCGGTATATTAAGATGAAAGGAACCCCGAAAGTCGTGAAGCACACGTTTCGCGAAGTTGTACGGGGGTAAGGTGAAACAAAATGAAAAAGCGTATTCTTTCCTTTTTAATCGTCATTATTATGCTTTTTGCGCTTGTACCCACTGCATTTGCGGCCAGCGACAAGGCAACAACAGCGGCGAACGAACTCTACTATTTAGGACTACTAAATGGAGAGGGCAGAAACTCTGTAGGCAAACCAATCTTAAATTTGGACAACAATCTCACTCGACAAGAAGCGGTAACCATGCTTGTGCGCCTTTTGGGAAAAGAGGATGAGGCCCTTGCTGGCACATGGCAGATTCCTTTCACCGATGTCGCAGACTGGGCAAAGCCATATGTAGGCTATGCCTATGCCAACAAACTTGCAAACGGGACGTCTGGTACAACATTCAGCGGTGATGCACCAGTCAATGCGACGCAATATATCACGTTGGTTCTACGCGCTTTGGGGTATGATAGTAAGACAGATTTTCAATGGAATAAAGCGTGGGAGCTGTCTGATAAAATCGGATTGACGAGTGGGAACTATAGCACTAATTCTGCATTTACGCGCGGTGACCTTGCCCTTATTTCCTACCATGCGCTTTTTCAGAATATTAACGCCACAGATGAAAACCTGCTGAAAACCCTTACGCCGGAAATTACAGTGGACAATTTGCAGGGGATTTGGTTTGAAGAACATGGCCACAGTGATGAAATCATTTTTACGGGTAACCGATTTGCGATGGTACATAGCACCGCCAAATATCCACTAACAGAGAAAAACATTGCAAATGCCAATGTTTACTTCCATTATTGTGAGGGTACATTTCGAGTCGAAAACAATGAAGTTATTCTGACAGTTGAACATACAACGGATGCCGATAATGGAAAATTGGTCTCTGATGGTAATGTTTTAGGCGGGTATAAAGTAGGAGAAGAATTTAGCTTTAGTAGATTAGCATACAAAAACAATAGTGGGGGGAAAGACAGCTTATTTACAGGCAACGCACTTTATTTTTACTGGCCCTGTGAGTATAAGTTGGGTGTCCTTTCGTCTGATGCATATAGGAAAATTCAAGCATCTCGGTTGGTTACTTGCGTTCAGGGAGTGATTAAAAATCCGAGCACTTTTGGAAGTAACAACTCGCCCACCACTACACCTGCGACCAGCACAGATTATAATTACTTAGCGGGCAACGATTTCAGACGCATTAAGAGAAACTATCCCTCTGCAACTGCACGCTATGCATACGTCACAGTTTTTAAAAACAAATCAGGGCAGCTGTGCGTTTTGACTGATGTCTATTATAAAATCCGAAGCAATTTCCATGACGTAACTCTTCATAATATTTCCACAGGGCAGCAAATTACTGACCCGGTAAACTATTATGAAAAATTGATAAACCGCAGTTATGGACAGAGCAAACTTAATTATTTAGACCTTCAATTAGAGGTGCTGGAGTGTCTCATTCAGCAAACTTCGAAAGGCAACTATATAGATGCCAAATCGTTGGAGCCTTAAGCATCAAAACAGATAGAAAGGGTGGTTATGCCAATGGCTCTAATTCAATGCAAGAATTGTGGAAAAGAAATCAGCGATAAGGCGCTGACTTGCCCGCATTGTGGGGTTCAGTTGGGAGAGAAGATACAGGAAGAAGCACAGCCCCTTATTTGTAAAGAGTGTAGAGCAGAAATCCCATTGGGGGCCGAGGCGTGTCCAAATTGTGGGCATCCTGTTCTTCAAGAGGAACCGCCGCAAAAGGTTGAGGTTGTATCAGTTACCCCGCCCAAACTAAGAAAAAACGCCAAAAAGGGCATTATTGCAGGAATAGTAGCCGTAGTTATAATCGCCATTATTGCTGTCGCTATTGGAAATTCGCGTAATAAAAAAGCAGTAGCAAACTATGGTGATAACCTTGCGTTGGTTGCATACACCATGCTGTCAGGGGCGGCTGATGCAGAGGATGCCGGAAATCTGATTAAAAGTGTGTGGTATAATTCAATTTATGAAAAACAAGATGCCACAACTGATAAATACACACGCCGCAATGTGTATGGGCCTTTTTATGATGATTTCAACGATGCTCTAAGCAACCTGTTCTCTGATAGCGATTTTAGCGATACCATTTCAGATATTAAGAGTAATCAGAGCACAGTTTCTGGGCTGATGAAAACCTTAAAAAATCCTCCTGCTGAATATGAAGATGCATATGATGCTGTCAAAGATTGCTATGATGCCTACTTAGTATTAACTAACCTGGCTATTAGTCCGAGCGGGAGTTTGCAGACCTTTTCCTCTAACTTCAATAACGCGGACAGCGATATGTTAAGGGCGTATAACGCATTGCAGGTCTATATCGGTTAAGAAATTCATTTAAAAGAGCGCAGGTAAAAGAGGGTCGGGAATACTCCCGGCCCTCTCACTTTATAAAAACTTCCAAAAGATTATCTATAGTTGAGTGCTTTTCATTTTACGGTGAATTATGGTATCATCTTTTAATGAAATCAAACCATTCCAACGGTTGATGAAGAAAATGATAGAACTGGCTGGAAAGAAATTTATTGGGAGGTAAAATATGGACGTAGCAACTATCATAAACATTATTCTTTGTGTTTTATCTTTTATCTTGGCTGCCATATCCGTAATCACAGTTGTTATTACTTTGCGGCAAAACAACAAGATGCTTGAAGAATCAACAAGGCCCTTTATTTCTGTTTATACTGATGAAATTAATGCAGGCAATCCGTTCTTCTATCTGATTGTTAAAAATTTTGGAAAATCTCCAGCCTACATTACAAAATTTGAGTATGACTTTGATTTTAATGGCTGCTATAAAATCCGAAATGATAAAGACTATTTGAAGGAACTCAATAATGCAGTCCTCGCCCCGGGGCAATCAAGGATTTGCATGCTTGATTATGCGAAAATTGATAAAGATGTGACATTCACCCTTCAATATCATTCAGGAGCAAAAAAGGTATATTCAGAGAAGTTTACGATTGACTTAAAAGCTGGGGTTAGCATGCCTTATGGCAAAGTAGCCACAGAGGGTAAAGAACTTCGTACAATTTCTTACACATTGCAAGAAATGTTACAAAAAAGCCTTTGATAAAGAGCACTCAACCACACAATTTTGAACAGTGATATAAAAAAGAGGGTCAGGAATACTCCTGGCCCTCCCTTAATTTAATCAAATTTATTTCTCAAACAAATGATATATTGTAGGTTCTTCTATATCCAAAGAAATATGATTCACAGTTACTAAATCAGATCCAAAGGGGCGACATTTCTCGTCGCTAAATAGCACAATATTTATCCCTCCTTCATTCAGTGAGCTTCTAAACCGAATCCCTTCAAACCCCATGCGTTTGATTTCTTCTGCTACGTATTGAGTTGGAATATATTCTGTTGGTTTTCCACTATATGGCTTGGAAAACATTCTCCCGACTGAATTAAACAGGCTTGGTAATTCATATTCGGGTGATTTATTTTTGTCATAAAGCTGAACCGTTAAGTCAAAAATTTTTAAATCCGCTTTAACTTTAAATCGCGCTACACTTATGGTTTGTCCGATGATGGGACGCACTTCATATACGGGAGTATATGGGTCTTCAGATAAGTATAGGTATCGGATATGGTCTGGATTTGCCCGTCCAGGCCTAATACTATCTGCTGGAGGCGCACCAGAGTTTTTGCTATCAAAACCTTTATAACGAAGGTTTTTCCATTTCTTATATGCTGTCAAAATCCGAGCGGTTTCCGCATTACTTTCAAGTTCAACCCAATTTAATTCTCTCATTACATTCGGCAATAGTGCAAAATATTGCTCCCAATCATCAATTGAGTTTAGTTGTGCCTTCTGTTCCTCTTTCGATACCCCGGTCGATTGTAAATAGTATGAGACCAACTGCATAAATTGACTGCGATCAAATATTCGCGCTCGATAGAGAACAGTTTCTGCTTTCAGCAAGAAATTTGCAGCATCTTTTTTACGATGCAATTCTTGAATAATCGCATGTGATGAATAAAATCTGTTCTCATAAATTAATTGGTACTCAAATTCAGCCCATGCTTTATCTTTAGCGTTCATGTCATCAAGAAAAAGCAAAAAGAGAATAAGAGACCAATCATTATCGCTCAATTCGCCCGCATTACTTCCCTTAGCATCCATTCGTGTTTCTCCTTGTTTTAGGTATAGTCCCAAATTTCAAGAAGCGTCCTGCTCCCCCATATAAAATTAATTGTTTTAATTATACCATATTTTTTATGTTTCTACTAGATGTTCTTGCATGACTGCTGGGGCTTTTCTTCTCCATAAAAGCCGCCCTCAGTACGCTCCCCTTTCCCCCTATTTGTTACGCACAATTTCCGCACAAATTTAAAAAATGCGTTCATTTTTCCTTTTGGATAGCCTTGCAATTTTCGCCTTTTCGTGGTATAATGAGAGTGTAAAAAATCAAGTCGTATCAAGGCTTTCACGGTTTCAAAAAGTGTGGCGAAACTTGGGCGTTTAGCGTTGCTGTTGCAACGCATCGCCGCGGTTCGGGTCCAAGAGGCCCCGGGTTCGAATCCCGGCACTCCGACCAAAAAATCCCTGTAACCGCAATGGTTACAGGGATTTTTCTTTGCCTATTTGACGCTGTTTCCCTTTGTTTTTTCCCTTAGAGCAAAAGGCAATCACGCCGCCCACTCTATGGCCTTGTCAATGGTCAATTATGTCCTATCAGCTTCCAACAGCCGCTGATACATCTTCATCAGCTCGGCAACGCAGGTGCTTTCCGTCATGGTTTTTACATCGAAGCCATAGGCCTGCATCACAGCTTTATCGTTTTGCTGGTGAGCTTTACGAAGCTCCGGGGGCATGGTGGTTTCGTCGTAGAGGTCGGCCAGACTTGCATTGGGATACAATGCTCTTGCGTCAAGGATGGCCTGCGCTGTCTGCTCAATTTTGACTTTTTGCTCGTCGGTGGGGGTAGGCCATGGAAAGTTGTTATAAACGATTTTTTGCGAATAGTCATAGTCGCTTTTCAAGCGCCCGCAGACTGCCCGCATCCATGCCATGTGGACATTAGAGGTCAAAACTCCAAAATGATAAAGGGTGCCATCGGGGATAATCTGTAACTTGTTTGTGCATATCACATCCTGCCCGATGAAGCCCATAGGCACATAACGCCTGTTCTGGGAAGAAACCTCCGGCACAACGATTGCAAATTCAGGGTTGTTTGTTTCACGGAAAAGGGTTGGTACTGCGGCCAACCGTTTGGTTCCTGCGTCTGTACTACTCTCCCTCATTTCCCGCACCTTTTTTACGCGGTCAAGTACCATAGGCAATTTTCGTATTTCATCGGGGGGGACGCCCACCAGCCAAAGACAATAACGACTTTTGCGGTTGATATATTCTTTTGCCCCAATCAGCTTTTTAATATAGGGCTTTGCGGAGGGTTCTTTGCTCAAAAAATCCTCTAATTCATCTGCTTCAATAATGAGATTGCCGCCGTCGGTTGGTTGATTGCCTTTCCTGATTTCCGGAACTGCACAGAGGGGGCGGGAACGACCTTCAATAAATACGTTATCAGCATTTAGAAGATATGCGTTAATGTTTTCGACAACCTGCGGCCTGTTCCCTGTAAATAATATTGTGGGGGTAGGATTAGGCGCAACACTAAACCCGATAATGACACAGTGAACGTGTGCTTTCAGGCTTGCCTCACTATCCCAGCGGAAAGTACGATAGGCAAAATCAATATGAATACCAAAATCGTTATACAAAGGTTTCCATATGCTCGCTACTTGGTCTCCTTGTGTAATGGAATTAGTAGATACAAAGGCAGTACGGACAGCTGTACCCTGCATGAGTTGTGCGGCCTTAAAATACCATCCAGAAACATAATCGGTATTTCTTCCTGCACTCGCAAATATTGATTTCAAGTCATCTCTTTGGGACGGTGTTTGCCAATTCCCTCCCACAAAGGGCGGGTTGCCCATGATGTAGTCAGCCTGCGGCCAGTCCATGCGAAGGGCGTTGCCCTCCACGATGCCAGCATAGCTCTTGAGGGGCAGGAAATCAAGGCTCATGTGCACCACGTCCTCGGTCTCCTTCATCATCTGGCTTTCGGCAATCCAGAGGGCGGTCTTTGCCACGGTCACGGCGAAATCGTTGACCTCAATGCCCTGAAACTGCCCGATGGAGACCTGAATGGGGCTGCCCATATCCAGCACAATCTGCCCCTTGTGGAGCAGGGAGATAACTTCATTTTCCAGCCGCCGCAGGCTGATATAGGTTTCCGTCAAAAAGTTGCCGCTGCCGCAGGCGGGGTCAAGGAATTTCAGGCCCGCCAGCTTGCGCTGGAAGGCTTCCAGCCTGCCGCGCTTGGTGCGCTCCACCGCCACGGCGGCGATGTCCGCAAATTCGGCCTTGAGGTCGTCTAAAAAGAGGGGGTCAATGACCTTGTGAATGTTCTCGATGCTGGTGTAGTGCATACCACCGGAGCGGCGGGTTTCGGGGTTCAAGGTACTTTCAAACACCGCGCCGAAGATGGTGGGCGAAATGGCCGACCAGTCAAAGTCGGCGCTGGCCTTGGTCAGAATCAAGTCCACGATTTCGGGGGT